>JARRLM010000390.1:0-3761 GCA_037386985.1 Acidobacteriota bacterium
TTGGGCGCGCTCTGGGCAAGCGGTGCGATGCTCTTTATCCCAGGGATTGTTCGGATGGCTTCCAGGTCTCCCAGGCTCAGCCTGTCCGACAGCAGGCTGGAGCCGGTCCAGGAGTCGGTTCCTTCATGATAAATCGATATCATATTGGTGCCTACGCTCTGGATCATTTCCATTGTATAGTCTCTGCCGCTGTATGCCGCCACGATGACGAGCACTAGCGAGGCTGTTCCCACCACCATGCTCAAGGAGGTAAGCACAGCCCGGCCCCAGTTGCGTAGAAGCGCCTGGTGTGCCGTTCGCAAAATATCATAAATGGGTAAACCTGGTTTTTGTGTCATTTTTCGGTGCACTGACTTAACGATACGGCCTCTGTTTCAAGGATGCCGATCCTGCGGATACATTTAAGAATTGAAGTTGAATCGTAAAATTTCGAGTCCTATTACTTTCTTTGTGTCCAGCTCTTTCCCTATGGGATTTCCATTCAATTCTCTGAGGGAGATAGAACCCCGTTCCATAACTTTTTGTTTTAAGACTACAGCATCCCCCGCTTCGAGCCCCTGAAGAATTTCGATATCTTCATAGGCGATCAGACCTGTTTCAACCGGTTTGATCGCCGAATTCTGACCTTCCATTACCAGAACCGAAGGTCGGCCATCGTGGCTGAAAACGGCGTTCTTAGGAATAACCAGGGCATTGTCTTTCCTGTCTGTTACGATATCGACTCTGACATTCACATCGGGTATCAATTCCTCGGGCTCTCCGTCGATAGTGCAAAGGATGTAGCCGATGGAGCGATTATTTAAAGACACAACCTTATCAGCCGGTTTGACTACCGTGCCATTCCACTTTTTCTTCGGCATCCCGTCCCACTCGATTACTACCTTCTGTTCTTTCTTAATCCTGCCCAGGTCCGGTTCGTCTACATAAGCTCGGAGCCTGATGTTTCCCGGTTGGTATATTTGGCCCAACAATTGTCCCCGCGTGACAAAAGATCCCGCCTTGACGGAAAGCGAAAAGAGAAGACCGCTTTCCGGCGCCGTGATGGACGCATCCCGCACCTGACGTTGCAGGAGTTCAACCTGATCGGCCAATACATCCAGCCTGGCCCGCACCCATCCTTTTTCTTCTTCAGGGTAGCGCGTCAGGAGGTTCTCTTTATTCTTTTTCAGTGCATCCGCTTCAACCTGAAGCAGCTCCTGTTGTTCCTTAAGACGTTCAACCGCGTCTTTGGATACGGCGCCCTTTTGATAGAGAAGTTCTTCGGTAGCCACATCCTTCGCAATCTGTTGCAGCTTCAGCCTGTTTTCCTCAATGGATGCGTTCAGCGGGTCCATTTCTTCTCTGGACGGTCCTGTCAATACGATCCGGGCCTCACGCCTGGCCTGCAGCAGGGATGCCCTTGCGGAAGCCAGAGACGTTTGAACCTGTGATGTGTCCAGTTGTATAAAGGGCTGTCCCTGGGTGACATTTGAGCCCTCGCTGGCATGGATTGTTTTAATGAAACCATCGACGGATGCGTAGATTCCACTGCTGTCAATCGGTTCGATGATCCCGTTGGTGCTGATAAGTACCTCGATATCACGCAACTCCGCCTTTGCCGTCGATGCTTCAGGAGGATTGGAGCATTGATTCAGGAACACCAGCAGGAAACCGCATGCCAGGATACGAACAGCCGGGGCGGTTGGGAAATTAAAATTTCGTATCATAAGCGTCTCGTTGTTTCTGTGACATCTTCAAGTTATGGATTGCAGTCGCGATTGTTCCATTACTTAACAATATTCGTTTTGGATGAACGCGAGCGGAACATGGAACTCATTGCCTCAGTATATCTAAACCGTACTCGTTGAAGGGAAGCATAACACATGCCTCACTGAAGTAAACAATGCGATCTGCTTATTCAACCTGCACCGGGAGCACCGTCATAATAGCCGGTTTCCGTAATGTGCAACAGTTCTACAGGCTGACTGATTCCCGGAATAATGAATTTTCTCTTTCATATCTGCAGTTCTGCCGATAGAGTCGTTGGGACCGGGCGTGCCAAGCCGGATCTGATATTGGACTCTATTCTGTAACAGATACGATGTGCTATATTCGGGAAATTCCATTGTGAATCTCGTGAGGGATCCGGATTCGGCAGAAAATGAAGCCGGTACTGTATATGTAATTGTTTTTCAATTTATTGCACTAGAAAGGAATTGCACATGAAGATAGCAGTTGTGGGACTTGGTTATGTCGGATTGCCTCTGTCACTGCAATTTGCCTGCGCTGATGTGAAAGTTCTCGGTTTGGATGTGGATCAGAAGAAGACGGATGCGCTCAATGCCGGCAAAAGCTATATCAAGCACATTGAATCGTCGGAGATTGACAAGGTTGTGAAGGCCGGATCCTTTTCGGCTTCAACAGACTTTTCAAAAGTTGCAGACGTGCAAGCTGTCATCATTTGCGTTCCTACACCCCTGAATAAAAATCGTGAGCCCGATATCAGCTTCATCGTCGAAACGGGTAAATCTGTCGCTCCCTACCTGGCAAAGGGGAGCCTTGTCGTGCTTGAATCCACTACATACCCGGGGACGACAGATGAAGATTTGCGCAACGTATTGGAGTCCGGATCCGGAATGAAAGCCGGCGAGGATTTTCACCTTGCCTTTTCTCCCGAGAGGGAGGACCCGGGGAATCCGGACAGCAGGGTTGCCCTGATCCCCAAGGTAGTGGGCGGCTATACGCCCGAATGCCTGAAAAAAGCCGTAAACCTTTATTCGAAGGCGATTAAGACACTTGTTCCGGTTTCTTCCTGCCGTGCCGCTGAGGCTACGAAGCTGTTGGAAAACACTTTCCGTGCGGTCAATATCGCTCTGGTGAACGAATTGAAGATAGTCTACGAAGCGATGGACATTGATGTCTGGGAAGTTATTAAAGCGGCAAAGACGAAGCCGTTCGGTTTCATGCCTTTTTATCCCGGTCCCGGCTTAGGTGGTCACTGCATCCCGATCGATCCCTTTTATTTAACGTGGAAGGCCAGGGAGTTTGAGCAGCACACACGTTTCATCGAGCTTGCCGGCGAAATCAATACCTCCATGCCGCATTATGTTGTTGGAAGAGTGATGGAGGCGCTCAACCAGAGACGTAAATCTCTCAATGGATCCAGCGTATTGGTTTTAGGCCTGGCATATAAATCCGATGTGGATGATGACCGGGAATCCCCCAGCTACGTGCTGATGGATTTATTGAAAAGACGTGGTGCTCAGGTAAGCTATTACGATCCACATATTCCCGTAATCCGTCCCAGCCGGGAATACGGGCATTGGGCAGGGACAAAATCCGCGGATTGGAAGCCTGAGACTCTGCAGGGATTCGACCTGGTTCTTATCTCAACCAGGCATGAAGCAATAGATTACGAAGAACTGGCAGAATATGCGGATTGTATTGTGGATACACGCAACGCGATGGCGGGAATTGAAACGAGGCAAGGCCAGGTCTGGAAGGCTTAATCCGCATTTTCACAAGATTTAACCGCCGACGGACGCCGACATAAAAAATATATAAATTTCAGCGTGAGTCGGCGTGTTTCAGCGGTTAATTCTGCACATTAGTACCCGCACTGATTTCCATGTGTTTGACCTACAACGTCAGGTATTTATCGTCGTTTAAAAGACATGCACATTCGGAGTCGGTATCGGAGTCGGTATCGGAATCGGTATCGCTATCGGGGTCGCTATCGGTTTGGGTTGATGATTTATATTAAACGGCTGACGGACGCGGAC
>JARRLM010000391.1:0-3274 GCA_037386985.1 Acidobacteriota bacterium
CTTCATCGTTGTCTGAAAACGCGTCGTTCCGCACTGCCGTTGCCAAAGCCGTATGCGGGGGTCTACCCATATGGGCGGAATGCGGAGGCCTGATTTTCCTCTGCCGATCGATTCACTGGCAAGACCGCCAATACCCGATGACAGGGATTTTCCCGGCGGATATTGTTCTCGACCGGAAGCCGGCCGGACACGGATATGAGGAAGTGGTTGTGGACCGAGACAATCCATTCCTGCCAATCGGTACGGTTCTGCGCGGACACGAGTTCCACTACTCCAGGCTGGAGCCAACAGGGTCATTGGATACCATTTTTCAGGTTCATAAAGGAGCGGGAACGGGAAACAGACGCGATGGAATGATTTGCAACAACGTAGTAGCCTGTTACATGCACCTGCATGCACTTGGATCCCATTTATGGGTAGAAGGATTGCTGACAGCTGCGGAGAAATACTCGAAATCCCGCTGTTGACATCATCTTTCCGGTTCGTAAACAATGAGCCGGGTCTTATCAACCTCTCCTACACCCGGGATATTTCCGGCGATTTCAACGATCCGGTCAGTCAAATTTGAAGGCAGTTTCCCCTCCAGAAAGACCGTTCCCGTAACAGAATCGGCTTCCACCTCGATCTCGGAAGGTGCTATGAGATGATCCGCTGCAAGTTCAGCCCTGACTCTTACCGCCAGCGACAGATCCTGCATGGCTTTTCTGCTCAGGTCGGTTGCAGAATATTTTTCACATCTGGCAGCGGCAACGGCAATTTCTACCGCTGTGTCGATATTCATGTTCTCCAGATTGATGGTCAGATCATAAACACCGGGATTCAGCCAGTCCACGCCGTACAGCAGAAGTGTCCAGGCTCGTCGCTGCGCATCAATCTTATCGATATAAGCTGCTGCCTCTTTGTAAGTCATCTGTCCCCGTTCGGTCAGCATCTGGATCCGGTATTCCAGAGGAGCTATGAGACGAATTCTCAGGACATGGTCGATGCTTCGCAGCAGCAGGTGGCCCAGGTTCCCCAGATAAATAACATTATCTTTCTGAGCATATTCGCAGAGCGCTGCCTGGAAAAAGGAAAGGTAAGCCCGAATGTCGTGTTTGAAATCATCCGAAAAGGTAGGAGGCCCGAACAGGATCTTTTCAAGCTTGGCCGCCGCGACTCCGAATTTGGCCGTACCCTGTAAAATTTCTTCCCGTCTTACAATACGGTATCCCAGAGTCTTAGAAAGTCCCTCGGAAAGTAATAAACCGCCGGTTGCAGAACCTCTGGAAATAGTGATGATGGCCATTTTTTACCTCGCATGAAGTGAAGAACTCCGACCGTAGGTCGAGCTTCTTCCTCAGGTAAAAGCCATGGGGGCTTCGCCCCTCCCCAACCTTTGGTCGGGGCCCCCGGCCTTCGACTGGGGCACTCTGGCTTTTTCCTGCAACTTGCCTGCGCTTCAAATTCGGATTACTCCGCCTGGAGGATAAGGTGCTATTTCGTAAATCCTTCCCGCACCGAGAGGGCAATCTTATAAAAAACGGTGACCATCAGAAATCCAATCGCCCAGATTCCCAGTGTTATGGAAATTTCGTATATTGTAGGGGCATATTCCGTAATAGCGCCCAGGGGTGATGGAATGAACCCGCCGACGATCAGGCCGAGACCCTTGTCGATCCAGAGCGACAGAAATACAATGACACAAATTATCGGAAGGCATTTCTCATTGTTTCTGGTTCGCGGCGTCACTAGTAACAGCAGGGAAATCACAGAGAGGATTGCCGATGTCCACATCCAGGGAACAAGCGCATTGTGTCCCTCCAGTCCGACGAACAGATATTGGAAGTGTTCCATGTGTTCCGGTATACGGCTGTAAAATGCGGTAAAGACCTCCATCAACAGGAAGAATACATTCAGTATCATCCCGTAAGTTACTATTAACGCGAGCTTCCGAAGCGCTTCCTGCCCCACGTCATAGCGTGTCAGTTTCCGTATTAACATGCATAAAAGAATCAGCAATGCAGGTCCGGCTGCAAAAGCCGATGCAAGAAAACGCGGCGCCAGAATGGCCGTCAACCAGAAGGAACGTCCCGGGAGACCGCTGTACAGAAATGCGGTTACCGTGTGAATGCTGATAGCCCAGGGAATTGAGAGAATAATGACCGGTTTGATCCATTTCGGGGGGGCAATCCCTTTCCTCTCCGCTCCAAGGGTTATCAATGCAATGAGGGCATTGAGCAGGAAGTACCCTCCGAGGGAGACGGAATCCCAGAACATCGGAGAATTCAGTGTCGGGTGCAGGAGTACGTTCATCACCCTGGAAGGCTGCCCCATATCCACAAAGATAAACAACCCGCACATTGTCACGGCGGAAATGGCCAGGAATTCTCCTAGAATCGTGACCTTGCCGAAAGTCTTATAGTTATGCAGATAGTAGGGAAGGACCACCATGACTGCCGAAGCGGCAACCCCGACGAAAAAGGTGAACTGGGCGATGTAGAGACCCCATGTGACATCCCGACTCATCCCGGTGATTCCCAGCCCGACATCCAGTTGACGGATATAGGCAAAGAATCCCAGACACACGACAGCCAACAGGCAGAGAATCCAGTACCAATACTTCCGACTTCCGGCTAGTGCTTTTTCAAACATGAACATGAGCAGCGCCTCCCACGATATAGAAGACCTCGGGTTTGGTGCCGAGTTCCGGTTTGCGCTGGATTGCAAATTCAGACTCCAACACTTGTCTGACTTCCGATCCAGCAACGTCTAGATCACCAAATAACATACCATTCTGCGGGCAGGCCTCAACGCATGCCGGCAGTTTCCCTTTTGCTAGCCGTGATTCGCAGAATGTGCATTTTTCCACGACACCCTTTGTACGGGTTGGGAAATCAGGATTCAGTTCCGCGATATTATCCCCGGGATCGATCCAGTTAAAGCTGCGGGATCCGTAGGGACAGGCAGCCATGCAATAGCGGCAGCCGATGCAGCGATGCCAGTCCATCATTACAATTCCGTCCTCTTCCCTTTTCCAGGTTGCTTTCGTGGGGCACACACGTACGCATGGAGGATTGTCGCAGTGGTTGCAAAGAAGCGGGGCGGGCAAAGACTCGATGTGTTTTGCCTGGTATTCATTGTGGGTGGATGGGAAGGCATGTTTGAATTCATCTTTCCAGATCCACTTGATCTCATGGGCCTTGTCGTCGAGATCAGGAACGTTGTGGCTACGGGGACAGGCATGGATGCACTTTGTGCAGCCCTCTTCAAGGGCGCATTTGTTCAGGTCGATAAC
>JARRLM010000392.1:0-9066 GCA_037386985.1 Acidobacteriota bacterium
GATGCTGTTGCAGTCGGCAATCAATCTCCGTATCTGCTCCCAGGTCATCCTGTATCCCGGTTTAAGGTCGTGATCTTCAGAATCATCAACGTATAAATATCCGCAATGCGCGCACCTGAAATTACATTTGTGCAGGAGAGTTACGCCCAAAACCTTGGTGGGTGGAGACATGGCTTCCATAAAATACTTCCTTTCCCTTCATACGACATGGATGGATTCCTTCTTGGCAAGGAGGAATGGAGCGCTGGTTTTCAAGGAACGCAGCGAGTTGAAAATCCGGTACATCCATTCGTTATACCAATCCTGAAATTCGGTCAAATCGTTTAAGAATCAACAGCTTTTCCAGCGTGATAATTCCAGACCACTCCCGGCATGCTACCTTCCAAATGTCCGGAAAAGCATCAACCCATGTCCATGTTGGTGTCCATGAACCATCATCATTCTGTGATTCTATCTCGTAATCGAGGTTCCCGGCGACAGCTTCTTCAAGCCCGGCCATGAACGGGGATTCAGGCCGGTCCACCACCTGCAGGGGCCGAAGATTGTATCCCTTCCATTGTGTCGGATCACACGTGATCGTACCGGCAGTAAGATCCTTCAACCTCTTTCGAATACGGTCACGGATGTCCTCCGGTAAAGCTCTCGTATGCAGCAAGCGGAGGCAACAGAGCAATTCATGCATTTCGATCCTTTCTATGCCGGACAGATGGCTCACTACCCGATCTGTCACCTGGGAAAGCACATCCGTGGGTGTCTGATCCAGATTATCGTATAGGTATCCCAGGATTTCGGCTGTAGGATTAAGAGAAAAGGAATCGAAAACATCCTCACGACCTTTCTGATTCCACCAGGGAGCATGGGGACTGCTATCTGCCGATTGGGATATAATGCGCCACATTCCCTTGGATTTGTCGAATATGCTCAGTAGATATTCAACAGCCTTAGCGGGTATGTTGCCGAAACCGTTCCCATCGCACTCACGCATGATCTGAAAGGCAATTGAAGTTCCAAGCGCGGAGCTTTCCGGCGCGCGAAGATCCGGTTCAATCGCGTTCCCAAAACCGCCGTCCTCATTCTGAAACGATTGAAGCGAGGCAACAACGTTTTCCACGGGACCATCCTGAAAATGATACTTGATGCGTGCCGCTTCCAGCGGGCGTCCCATGGCTTCGACAAAATTCAAAGCGAGATCAAAGGCATTGCGATTCAGTTTCATTACTTGTTTATCCCCTATATTGCATTATAGAGTAAAAATGATTTTAACAGGGATTAGACTTTCTTGAATAAGAGGGGGCGTCATCATGAGAAGAACAGCGGGGTTTCTGGGGATTGGAGCTTTCGTTATCTTTTGGCTGGCGTCTTTCATATTGGGTGCAATTCGTCCAGACTACTCACATGTTGTCAACACAATCAGCGAACTGGGGGCGGTTGGAAGCCCCAATGCGATACTCTGGAACATCATCGGCTTCATCGCGCCGGGTATCTTTTTAGCGGTTGCCGGAGGAGTCATTGCAAAATCAGTCAACCGCGAAAAGTCAAAGGTGAGCCATCTCGCCGCTGTTTTGCTGGTCCTTGCAGGATTGGCTGTTGCAGGGCAAGGCATTTCCCCGGCCGAAATGAAGGATGGAATTGCAGACACTGCTTCTTCATCCACTCTCGGTCACTTTCTTTTTTCCCTGCTTTCCGGTGCCGCCTGGGCTCTCGGCGCCCTTTTGCTGGTGAGACCGATGAAGAGAAGTCCAGACTGGCATGGGTGGTATGTTGTCAACATAATTTTGGTCGTGCTTACGTTGATCACATCGCTGACCCTTAGAGGCGTGATGCCCGACGGTCTTGCGCAACGTACCGGAAATGTATTCTTCTTTGCGTGGTTCCTGATCATGTCTATGAAGCTTCTCAAGCTCGAGAGTGACAAGTTTCAGTAACCGCACAACGCTACGGAAATTAAAATCGTGAATCCCCATTTATCATTCAACTGGGCTCGATCAGTCCTCAATTCTCTGCAATGCCTGATCGTAGTCCGCAAGCACTGATTCAAGCTGAAGACGGGCATCTTCACTGAGCGTTTTGGATGCATCCTTGTCGCCGTGGACAATCGTGCGTGCTGCGGCTACAAGAGCTGAAAGTTCGTAAGCGTGGATCGTTACCTGAAAAGTCGTTGGTCGAATCCGTTTTATGACCATCCTCAAGCTGCCTTACTGACGGAAAGGAAATTGCCCATCTTTTGCAGCTCCTCTTTGAACTGGCCGTAATTCTGCTGCATTCCATTCAGGTAAGTGCTCCAGCCTACTGACATTTTTGCGTAGTGAACGGCTTCCTGGATTTCCTTTTCCGTCGCTCCAAAAAGTTTGGCAGCTTCAGTATGAAAGAGCGTGCAATACCGACACTTGGTTTCCGAGTGTAGTGCGACGCCCATAAGTTCCTTGTATTTGTTGGGAATCAAGGTTTTGCCAAGCTCCAGTCTCTTAAAAAGCTCCCATTCATAGTCCAGAAACTCGTCCGGGATGCTTTTGAAAAAGCTGGGCACCAGACCCAACGTGTCTTTCATATCTTTCTCAACTTCGGCCCGAGGGCGTGAGTCTGCCATTATTATTTCTCCTTCCTTAAACTGCATTTCTCACAGCTCTAATTTTTCAACAAGGTTCTTTTGAAAAATTAGAGCCAGTTTCATACTGCGGCTTTTTGACCTATGAAGCGGCTCTGGAAGTGAAGTGGCCGGAATCCTGTGAGAAATGCGCGTTAATTGTTATGCAGTTTCTTTAGCTTACATGCTCGATATCCGCCGCGTTTAACATAACAGCGCTTCCGGATTCACCCTTGCGATGCAGTCTACTCGTCGCGGATCGCGGAACGTACTTTCTCCATCATCTCGGGAGTGACTTCATGGATTCCATGTTCCTTGGCGTGTTCGGCGGCGTTGCGGAGAACCTCCTCCTCGTCCTTCCCGTGTACGACATAGTTGCAGCCTGATGAGGGATCAACCTTGTTGCATTCAATAATCTTGGCCATAACTTACCTCAAATATATTCAGTTGGTCGCTTTTATTGCCTACATTCACTCAAGGGGGGAAACCGACTTTAATGTGTGTCAGAAAAATACACACCCGTTGTATTAATGGTGCGCTTATGGTTATGAAAGTCAATATCATAATGTGCCCTTTTTAATAATTCGAGAGCCTTTGAAAGCTCCGATGTCGGAAAATGAACCTTCAATGACCGAGTTTTGAATGGGTGCTATATAGATTGGAGCTTTATTCTATCGCGGTTTTACTGCCTGCCGACAGATGATCTTAGCGATCCCGCTCGTTGGATGAAACATTCTTTGTTTTCTCCTAAAGATGCCCTATAATCAGCTCACTCTTTTGGCCGGAGTCATTTTTTCTATCCGTAGCTCGCTACTATTGGCACTGATCTGTTGGGGGGCGTGGTTTCCCCGGCATGACATTGACGACCCGGATTCTCCGGAGGATTCAGAACAATGAGCAGTCCGGGATCCACATGGCTGTTAGCGCTGATTTATTTCATAATCCTTCTGGCGATCGGTTTCTGGGCCGCGCGTAAGATACAGAATTTTAACAGTTATTTGGTGGCCGACCGCAACCTTGGATTCTGGGTTTTTACGATCCTCATGGTTGCCAGCTTGAGCAGCGGAATGGCCATCCTGGGCGCCGCGGGTTTAAGCTATGTATCCGGCTGGCCCAGCATCTGCGACCAGATTTTCCCGCCATGCAGTCTGGTGGTTGTACTCTGTATTTTCGGACCGAAACTGCATCGGGTTGCGCGCCGCCATGAGCACCTGACACTGCAGGACTATTTCGCCCATCGATTCGAAAGCCCCCGACTCGTTCGCGGCATAAGCGGCCTGGCGGTAGTGATCATTTCTATGATCTACCTTGTAGGACAATATACCGCCATCGGCATTACCATGCAGAGAATCCTGGGGATTTCCTATCCGATGGGGTTGCTTATCGGCGCAGTGTTGGTCACGATATATGTCTTTCTGGGAGGACTTTATGCCGTCAGCTGGACAACCCTCCTGCAGGGCGGCATTCTTGTCATCGGTGGTCTGTCGGTCGGCCCCCTGAGTGTGGCCAGGGCCGGAGGCCTGACTGAAATTAACCGTGTCCTGGCTTCCATCGATCCGCTTCTGCTGCATGCGGCCAACCCGCAACAGCATCCTCCCGTTTCCCCTGAGGCGTTCTTTACGCCCGTGTTCATTGTATCCTTTGGAATAATGGTCTGCCTGGGTCTGTCCTGCGCCCCCCACGTGATCAACAACGTACTGGCCGCCCGCAGAAATGAATATTTCCGATGGGCCCCGCTGGTGGCCTTCGTCGTCTTCAGTATGTTTCATCATGTCGTCAAGTGGGTAGGATTGGCTGCTCGCAGCATGGCGCACCAGGGGAAACTGGTCCTTCCGGAAGGAGTTTCCAATCCGACGGATTACACATTTATTGTGGCCGCGGAGACCCTGCTCGAACCGGCTCTGCAGTCACTCTTTGCTGTTCTGGTGCTGGCCGCTGTCATGTCGACCACGGATCGTCTGCTGTTGACTATCGGCGGTTCCTGCTCCAGGGATCTTTTCCGCAACTTGTGGAAACCTAATGCATCCAATAGTCAAATCATGTGGATCAGCCGCAGCTCGGTTGTGATAGCCGCTATTGTATCGCTCGTTCTTGCTCTCTATCCCGCGGAGTTGCTGGCCTGGCTTATCTGGATGGGAATCGGCGTCATGCTTGCGGTTTTCGCAGCGCCACTTCTGGGCGGCCTATTCTGGAAACGCGCCAACGGCTCCGGCGCCCTGGCAGCCATGACGGTCGGGCTTCTTAGCGCGCCTGTTTTCGGCTATGTGGATAAATTTGTAGTAAAGTTGCCGGTGCACTTCAGCCTTGGACCCTTTATTTTAGCCGTTCTCTCGCTGGTGGCATTCAGCCTGTCCGGCAAACGTCCCAATCCGGCCGTTCTAAAGCAGACCGACACCGGATGGCGATTGTAAAACATTAGTGTATTAATTTGCGCGGTAAAGCAAATACGTTATTTGATCTTCTTCCTGGCGCGCTTAAATTGTTCTTCAATCAGCTGTGTGGGACCTGAAAAGTCTGCCACATGCTGGTAGCATTCCCTGGCTTGTTTCTTGTCCCCGAGCTTCTCGTAAATTAATGCCATGTTGTAATAAATTAACGGTTCTGTTTCAAGATTTCGCTGGCTTGAAACCAGCGCCTTCTGAAACTGCTTTAACGCAAGATCATAGTTCCGCAGCCTGGCGTAGTTCTTCCCGATCCTTAAATAAATTTCTCCAGGGAAAATTCCAGAAGCTTTTGCAGGCAAGTCCTTCAGCAATTCCCGATAGATCCCGATAGCTGAAATTGGATCGTCCATGGCCTCCTCGTAAGCATCCGCAAGACTTACATCCAATAGGAAATTGCGTGGATATATCTCTCTCATACGACTGAATATGGAAACGGCAGTCTTTGCGTCTCCTCTCCAGGCATTGAGAATCCCCATGACCAACAGGGCGTCCGAGGCCCGGTAGATTCCCTTATCAGCGACTTCCTGGAGTTTATGCATGGCACCTTTCTTGTCGCCTCGACTTCCGCTTAACAATCCCAGCCAGCGAAAGCCGAAGGGCAGGGTCCCGACCACGTATTCCGGAACCGCGGTGCTGGTTTCAGCATCAACCAGACTCGGATCCAACTTAAGTGCTTTCCTATGTATTTTACCTGCGGTCATAGCGAAATCGGCTGCTTCAGCTCGCTTTCCATAGAGCGTTATTGTCTGCATTGCCAGGTTTTCGTAAGCCATCCCCTGAAAATATTTCACAGACGTTTAGAAGAGTTTTATTTGCATCCAGAAAACGCTCCTGTTTCTGTTCAAAAAATTCTGCCGGCGGACGGGTATCATCAAACGGAGTCGGAATGCCATACTGAAACACGGCCAGATTTCTTGTCTCAAAAAGAAGTTCGTTGTATGCGGTCAGCGCAAGCATCGCATACACAACAGGGCTTTCGGCATGCTCTTCTCTGAGCCGGTCAAATATCTTCCACGCTTTGGCGTAGTCCAATGAATAAACCGCCTCAAGACCCTCTCGAATACTTTCCCGGCTGATGGTTTGCTCGTTTCCATAGAGAAAACTGGTGAAAAAGAGTATTGCAATGACTCCTAACCCGGTCCGTCGCATGAAAATAATCCTCTTCATATACATAATATATGATTGAGGATGCATCAATGGGTTCCATTAAGAAACTTCTATTCAACACGAGCCGATTCAGCATACTTGGCGGCGGCCGCCTTGTTCCATGTAATGGTGGCGGTTCCATATTTGAAATTCGTATCCAGAAAGGGAATCGGAAGAGATATCGCTTCGCCTTCGGCCGTACCCTGTCCCATTCTTTCAATCAATGTCTGCATATCGTATACATACTGTGCCGTAAGCCTTTTGAGTCCATCCCGCTGCCAGGCGTGTCCTCCGTGTATTTCGAGTTTTTCGAGATCGATTTTGCCTTGCGGATTTTCGAGATATGCGATCAAATTCTCTATGCTGTCGCGATAAGCAAAAAAGCTTTTGTAGTTAAAAAGCCAGACGCCGCTGCCCGAGCCGATGGCATCCCCCGTAAAAGCGAGATTTTTATTATTCAGGAAGTACGCGGTTGAATGATCGGTGTGCCCCGCCACTTCTATCGTATCGATAATAAAACCGCCTCCAAGATCCATGGATGCGTTGTCTTTAAAAAACAGCGTCCGCTCTTTCGGGAAAAGGCCCGTATCTTTGAATTCAGCTTCAGGAATCCAGAAATTAACCTTGGGATCCTCTGCAAACACAGGAAGCATCCCAAGATGGTCTCCATGGTTATGTGTAAGAGCAATGAAAAATTCTCTATTGCCGATCCGTTCGTAGACAATCGCGCTCAACGATTCAGTCGCCGTATCGTCCCACTTGACATCATTAGACAGATCGATGAGCAGCGCTTTATTCTCCCCTGTCATCAGGTACATATCAGAGCAATTGTTCATGTGAACAATCTCTCCGTCCTCATCCATAATCATGCCGGCTGGATTGCTGTCGTTGGCATCTTCGATACGATAAACACCATCGGTTAACGCATGAATCGTGTAGGGGCCCTGTTGAATCGGCTGAGCCCATACACTGAAACCGATGAACAGAGACACGAGCGATAGAGTTGTCTTGTGCATCATTATGTTCTTCTCCTGCCAGCCTTCCTGTGATGTCTCCTGCCTGATTTTGATATCACGCGTCACGGAAAACGGCTGAAACACGGCACTCTTGGAAATCGCTCATGAATAACCTCAATGGACCTTTACGGTCGAAGGGCATTCATTTCCTTCTTTGGCGACAGGGCCCTGTTTACTTTCTTTACGACGATATCCTCATCCAGCAGGAAAGAAGCCGTCTGTCGAAAGTCTTTCGAAGAGGCCCCTGCCTTTACCGTATATTCGCCTGCTTCGGCCAGCCAACTCGAAGAAGCGGTATCAAAGGAGGCCAGATCCCGCGCATTCAATTCGAAGGTGAGTGTCTGACTTTGCCCCGGCCCCAACAATCGTGTCTTCGCGAAGGCCGCCAGTTCTTCTCTTGGTTTGTTCAGTTTCGCGGAAGGAGCGCTCAAATAGACCTGAACCACTTCCTTTCCGGCAATCCGGCCGGCGTTCTCGATATCGATGGAAACTAAGATCGAATCTTCGAATTCATCGGAGCTGAGTTTTAGATTGCGATAGGTAAATTGTGTGTAAGACAGGCCGTAGCCGAATTCATAGGCAACTTCCTTATCGAAGCTGTTGTAATAGCGATATCCGACATAAATATCTTCCTCATATACTACTTCCGCCTTCCGCCCTGCCATACGGAATCTGAACGAGGCATCGGAGCTTTCAGCGGCAGCTTTCGCCTGTTCGCTCTCGGTTACAGTGCCCGGGAAATTCATTGCCGACGGCACATCCGTATAGGAATTTGGAAATGAGCTTGCCAGCCTGCCGGAAGGATTGACCTTGCCGCTGAGAACATCGGCGATCGAGTTGCCCGCTTCCTGGCCGGGCTGCCATGCCAACAGAATAGCGCCCGGATCGTCCCTCCAGCCGGCTGTCTCGATTACGCCCCCGATATTAAGGACAACTACGGTATTTTTCCCCTTGTCCTGAAAGGCGTTGGAAACAGTACCGATCAGGGACTTTTCCCCCTCGGTCAGATAGAAATCCCCGGCTTCATCTTTTCGGTCGGACCCTTCCCCTGAATTCCTGCCTATGGTAATCACTGAGATGTCCGCTTCAGCGGCCATCTCATGCACCACTCCGGGCTTCACATCCATTTCGGCAATAGGCTGCCGCCCTCTGAACCACGACCGTCCCTCATTCCGGGAAGCCTGCTTTTCTCTTTCTTCCTTTATATAGCCCGTATAAACATCCTGCAGCGACCTGACGACCGAATAGCCGGCGTTTTCCAGGCCTTCTGTCAGAGGCACGCTATAGGCTTCGTTGACATCGCCGCTGCCCGTTCCTCCGGTGATGATCTCATAAGATGTATTCCCGAAGGCAGCGATCTTATTGATTCCTTCCGCGAAAGGGAGCACATTCTGACTGTTTTTCAGCAGAACCATGCCCTCTGCCCCCGCCTGACGGGCGACGGCCGCATGTGCTTTGAGATCAGGCTTATTGGCATATTGGTACTGTTGGTAACGGGGGCTTTTAAATATGATATGAAGCATTCGTGCAACATTTCGGTCCAACACTGCTTCCTCGAGCTGCCCCTCACTCACCGCCGCAATGATGGCTTCAGTCTGTTTGATATTACCCGGCATCAGGAGGTCGTTTCCGGCCTGCATCTGAGCAACGGGATCCGATCCGCCCCCCCAATCGGTCATGACGAATCCCCGGAAACCCCAATCTTCGCGCAATATTTTGGTCAGAAGATCGTGGCTTTCGCTGGTATAGGTTCCGTTGAGCCTGTTGTAGGAAGACATCACGGTCCAGGGCTCCGCCTCCTCGACGGCAATACGGAATCCTTCCAGGTAGATCTCACGCAGGGCCCTCTCGCTGACAATGGTATCGATGAAGTTCC
>JARRLM010000393.1:0-5953 GCA_037386985.1 Acidobacteriota bacterium
TTGATTGGCAGGCTGAATATGAGCTTGATTAAGATTATCGGAGAACATTCATGATTCTTGAAGAGATAAAAGCTGTAGTACAAACTACGGATAAAAAAGAGTTCCGTAAGTTTGGTTTAACCATGGGGATATTTCTTATTCTCCTGGGGCTGGTGTTTTACTGGTACAGCTTAAACTATACAAACGTAATACTCATAACAGGCGGCGTTTTACTAATACTTGGATTATTAATTCCGATTGTATTAAGGCCGATTTTTGTTATTTGGATGAGCTTTGCTACGGTTCTTGGTTTTATCATGACGAGGCTTATTTTAGGAATACTTTTTTATGTTATCTTCTTCCCGGTAAGCGTTGTCTTGAAGATTCTGGGTAAAGACTTTTTAGATCAAAAGTTTAATACAAATGATAGCTCCTATTGGAAAATTAGAGAATCCAGACGCTATGATCCTAAAAAATCGGAAAATCAGTTTTAAGAATATAGTTTAGGTGGAGGCAGGAATGAGTAAATTATCAATTTTCGCGGAATTTATCGGTTTCTTAAAAGCAAATAAGAAAGCATGGATGATTCCAATTGTTATTTTATTATTGGTTTTGGGATTTATAATTATAATTGGACAAGGAAGTGCGCTGGCGCCATTTATATACACATTATTTTAATACGCTGAAGACTGTTTTTATTAATTAGCACAAACATTCGCACATCCCGGTCAACAGTATTTATGCCAACCCAAATATTAAATCAAATTTTCTGGTATTCCAGCAAATCCTCAGCGAGGGACCGGGAGGCATGAGACATGAATTCCGGAATGTGAATGTGTCCTATTCCCCGTCTTCTGAAAGAAAGGAATACTTGGCGACAACACTCGTCAACCGGCAATAGTGCCACTGCGGATCAGCCGGCGTCCAGGTCCCGTCTGTATAGCCGTTGCAGCTGTCGGGTTTGGCGAGCGGATATTCTTCCAGAAGATCGTCGATGAGGTTGTAGAATTCGCAATTATCCGTACTGTCGGTACAGACGACCTTATAGGTCGCATTCTGGGCCCCAACCATCTTGGTGCCCCCTGTCATAAGATTTTCGGTTTCCGTCAGTATATAGCCGTTGTCGGGATCGCGTACGGTTTTTGTCTTGTTGAAGACAATCGGAGCGAGCGAGACGGAGTCCAGCGGAACCGTAGCTGTCGCATCGCTATTGGAGACATTTTCCGGCGGGGTAAGCCCCGCCAGTTCCAGGATGGTGGAGAACAGATCCGCCACGTGGACGAATTCATTATTCTGAGTATCGGCCGCTATCCCGGGCCCCCTGATAACCATAGGCACCAGAGCGCCGCTTTCATAAGCTGTCCCTTTTCCGCGGCCTTTCCGGGTGATGTACATGTTGTCAATGAAATCCAGGTTGGGCCTGCCGTACATGGGGGTGCCGTTGTCGCTGATATAAATGACATAGGTGTTGTTGGAATCCATAGCATCGACTGCATCCAGCAGCTTGCCGATGATCGTATCCATGGAATTGGTCATGGCCCGCATGAGAGCTTCGCCGCTGCATGAGCCCACGGTATTCGACCCGAATGTCCCCCCGCATTCTTTCATCTCGTTGTAACTTATTTCATCCAGCGTGTCGGCATTCGGTACGGCCATGGCACTCGGCCGCTGTATGGCTGTAGCATGCGCCAGGTTGAAAGCCACCCAGACGAACCACGGCTTATTCGGGTCTTCCGCTTTCCTTGCTTCAATCCATTCTATGGTATCGGCAACTTTGACGACCGGGGCATAATTCGTCGGGGCGATACCGGGAAGAGATTTTTTCGGCATGGGGTCTGTACGCCATTTGTCCGCCGGGGTGTCGGCGTCCTGCACATGATAGTCGTAGTTCCAGTACGAGCCAATGGCGGCATGGAGATTGCCTCTGAACAGCTCGAACCCTGCCTCCTTGGGCTTCATGCCGGGGTAATCCACGGGCCGGCCGGGCAGACCGGCCATATGCCATTTGCCGAAAACGGCTGTGCTGTAACCGGCTTCTTCCTTCAGTTTACGGACGAAGGTTTCATGCTTCTGCGACAGCGCATCCGCGTAAGTCGTAACCTTGGTTTTGGCCGCATACAGTCCGGTAATGATCGTTGCGCGCGTGGGGGAGCAGAAGGGATGCGCCCAGACATTCGCGAATTTCATACCCTGACTGGCAAATTTATCCAGAACAGGAGTGGAAGCCTGCTTCCCATCTATTTTTCGATAATCGGGGTGGTTGCGTCCCGCAGGTCCGTATTTATTGACGAGATCGTCGATCAGGCCCGGATACATATCGGTGGTCACATCCATGCCGATATCGTCGGCAATGATGAGGAGGATGTTGGGGGAGCGGGACACGCCGGTGTCGCCGCCTGCTTCCTGAGCGGCGCATGGGAACACACCGAGAAAAACCATCATGAATGCCAAAGCCTCTCTTATCGTTAATTTCATTCGATCCATTCCCCCTTCCTCACAAGACGATCACTGGAACTCAATTTTATGTTGCCGGCAGGTGCTTATCAATGATTTCCTCGGTTTTATGGGCAATAGCCCAAAAAGCAATGTAAAATGGCCGGGACAGGATTTACGGGGCTATGGATGAATATACCCTATTTGCATTGGAAACCGGAACCGATCAACTCCATCTCACCGCAAGGATTGAGAGGGAAAGAGGCTCGGCGACGACAACCGCGGAAAACATTTGTGCGGCAGCTGAGTCGGCTCTGGAATCTTACGGGATGCAAATACTGAACGAACGGGTTTTCGGTACGCTCGACTTTTATAAAACCTACACCCGGATCCGCAAAAATCATCGTAATTTTGTGAAGAGCCCTTTCTCCTATATTCAGGGAACACCGGTCCATGGACAGGGCTTAAGCGGTATTCAGATTCATGCCGTCAAGCCGGTTTCCGATGAAAATCCCCGGATCCTCTATGACAGGAAACATCCCTGCGGATCCGTCTGGAGGAGGGAAGATACAACCTATGTTCATATTGCCGGAGTTCATGGACTTCAGAATGGAAGCCGGAGCAGGGGCGATCAGGCCGCTTCGATGTTCGAAGCCATGCAGAGACTGCTGGCTTCCCAGTCGGCCGATTTCCATAACGTCGTGCGTACGTGGATTTACCTGGACGACATTCTTGAATGGTACGATGCGTTCAATGCCGTGCGCACGGAAAAGTTCAGAACATTCGGATTGATTCCCCGTTCTGCCGCGGGATCGTCCAGCGGTCCCGTGTACCTTCCGGCCAGTACCGGGATCGGCGGGCGCAACCCGGCCGGGGCAAGCTGTTGCGGCGATGTCCTGGCGGTCTCCGGGCCCGTTCAGATTTCTGTTCTTCCGGAGATGCTGCAGCCGCCTGCATACGGCTATGGTTCCGCATTTTCCCGCGGAATCTGCATTGAGGAGAAGGGGTATCGGCAGGTATTCGTTTCCGGGACGGCCGCCATTGACGCGGCGGGACGCAGCCTTTATCCTCGGGACGCGGCCGCCCAGATCGGCAGGACGTTGGAGGTCGTTGAAGGATTGATTGGCGAGAAGGGGGCAAAATTTAAAGACATCCGCTCCGCGACCGTGTATTTAAAAAAAGCGAAGGATTTGAGCGTTTATGAAAAGCTTGCCGGGCGCTTTGGTTTGATGAACCTGCCTGCGGTTTTTGTCGTCGCGGATATCTGCAGGGACGAGCTGCTCTTTGAGATGGATGCCCTGGCAGTCGTCAATAAAACCGGTTAGCACAAAGACGCGCCGGACTGCTTCACGCGAAGACGCCTGGGTACAAAGATGCAAAATATAGGAACAATGTTCTTGCGCCTTTGTATTAAAGGGTAATTCTTGATTAAATCACAAGTCGGGTGCAGGCAAAAAGTAGAGACGGAGCATGAAGAAAAAGAAAACTACCAGCTCTGGGCCCCTTCACATCACGGCCTGGCCATGCAGCCTTTCACGGCGGAACTGTTTCAAAACAGCCTTTCGGCTCAAGATGGGAAAACGACCATCGGGGATACCGAATACCGTATGGAGTTCAACGGGAAACAGGGCCGGATAACAGAGACTGGTCCGGAAGGAGACAAAAAATACCCGATAGTTCATGCGATGGGCGGGAAAAACGTCTATTACTTCCTGACCCCCATGGATCGCGGCCGCCTGCAGGTTCTACCCCTGGCTTATGATGTGCGCAGACAATCCTGGTTCGACACAGCAAAGAGCGGCATCCGCCATTTTCAGGACATCGAGGAAGACCCGGTGGGCTGGAAAGACCCGGAGTATACGTTCAACACTTCCTGCTATGGGTGTCATGTCAGCCAGTTTGCGCGCAACTATGACCCGGAAACCGATACATACCACTCCGTATGGCGTGAACCGGGCATTAACTGCGAAGCTTGCCACGGGTCCGCGGGAGAACACGTTCGCGTCTGCCGCAAGGCTGCCGGGGACAAACCTCCCGAGGATCTTAAAATCGATGTGATCCGTCCGCCGGAGTACAGCCGGAAAATCGCGGACGATGCCTGCGCTGTATGCCACGCCAAGGCATCCCCGCTGACGGTTTCCTATCGTCCCGGGGACGATTTCTTCGATCATTTTGATCTGGGTGTTTTAGAACTGCCCGACTATTATCCCGATGGACGGGATCTGGGCGAAAACTATACCTATACCCAGTGGCTGATGAACCCTTGCGCCCAATCAGGGCAAATGGACTGCCTTCATTGTCACACATCCAGCGGCAGGTTTCGATTCGCAGATGACAGGAAAAACGAGGCCTGCATGCCCTGTCATACCGCGAAAGTAGAAAACGCATCCGTACATTCGCACCATCCGGACGGGAACGCCGGCAGCCTGTGCATTTCGTGCCATATGCCGATGACCGAATTCGCCCGGATGCGCCGCAGCGATCATTCAATGCTGCCTCCCACACCTTCAGCAACTATCGCATTCAAGTCGCCAAACGCCTGCAATATCTGCCATGCGGACAGGGACGCCGCCTGGGCCGACGAGTGGGTGCGCAAATGGCGAAAGAGGGATTACCAGGCGCCGGTTCTTCACAGGGCATCTCTAATAGAAGCGGCGCGCAGACGCGCCTGGGACAAGCTTCCTGCCATGCTCGAATACCTGGAGGACGACCACGAAGCGGTTTTCGCCGCCTCGCTGATACGCTTGCTCCGGCCCTGCGACGACGACCGGAAATGGCCTGTACTTGTCCGGGCGTTGAAGGATCCTTCACCGCTGGTGCGCGCCAGTGCCGCTGAATCCCTGGGCGACCGGATCGCCTATGAAAGTGTGAACGCCCTGAGCACCGCCGTTCGGGATGAATCTCTTTTGGTACGCGTCCGTGCCGCATCGGCAATGGCGGCGATTCCAAGAAATTTGCTGGATGCCGGGACTGAGGCGGCTTTCGACAAGGCTGCCGGGGAATTCAAGGCAATCCTCAACGCCCGTCCCGACCACTGGGCTTCCTACTACAATATGGGCAGCTTTTACCTCTCGCAGGGTGACCACGATCAAGCCGCTGCATTCTACGAAAAGGCGATTCGGTTTCAACCTCGCGTTCTTATGCCATATGTCAATATCGCCTTCGCCTACAGCGGTCTCGGCTCGAACGACAAAGCCGAGCAGAGCCTGCGCAGAGCCCGCGAAATAGATCCGGAAAGCCTGGAGGTAAATCTGAACCTCGGGCTGTTGCTTGGAGAAATGGGCCGCCTGGAGGAGGCCGGAACCTATCTGGAGAAAGCGTGCGAACTGGATCCCGAATCCGCCGTAGCCGCCTATAACCTAGGAATAATAGCCGCACAGTCGGGACAATCGGGTGCCGCGGTCGGTCAGTTGCGTCGTGCTTATGAGCTGCAACCGGAAAATGCTCAATACGGCTACTCGCTGGCTTTTTACCTTGAACAGAGCGGAAATACATCCGATTCAGTCAAAATACTCCAGAGGGTTACTCGGCAGGAAACGCC
>JARRLM010000394.1:0-3266 GCA_037386985.1 Acidobacteriota bacterium
CTGAAATCAACAATCCCAAAGGGAAGTTGAGACGAGGAGAGCTTTATATCTTTGTTTACGATAGCAATGGCCGCACAGTCGCCCATGGTGCCGACATAAATCGTATCGGCAATGATGCATTGAAGGTGCAAGACGAAAATGGGAAGTTTTTTGGCAAAGAGATCATGCAGGTTGACGAATCAGGCGGGTCGGTTGATTATGTCTGGCCCAATCCAGTGACCGGTACTGTGCAGCCAAAAACTTCATACATCAGCCTGGTGGACGGATTTCGATTCGGTTGCGGCGTTTACAGGTAGCGGAATATTTTCCTCAGATTGCACCTGATGGGGCCTGGACGGCGCACCAATCCAACGAGCCGGATCAGGAGCAGGTCTGCAACTCAGACGTTCCATCGTTTAATTAATATTGCATGTATTCCGCATCTTTTAAGATTTTCTTTGAAACCGCTACGGCGAACGAATAGGGTGCGGAACCGCCGAACGATTCCTCAAAGGTTCGAGCTACGTCATCAAAAGTCGGAGCTGTATTCTTTGAAGATGCCTTGCACACTAAGAGCATATCCGGCGGTTCTTCTGCTTCTGGAATTTCCAATCCGAGTATCTGGATCAGTCTGCCAGGAAACTGTGTTTCTAAAGGCACTTTTCAGGATCGCGGCTCCACCAGCGCAAGCACATGCATAAGTCTCCGTATATTCTCTTTCCCATTATTGTTCCACTTTGGTGCCTTCTTTGATCCCAGAGGCGACTTTGGGTATGTGCGCGGCGCGAATCTTGAAAACGGTTGACGCCCCAGTTATGCAGGGACTTCGCAGTAGGTCGAGTAGGAATGCGGTACGGGAATAGGGTCTCCATCTTCCCGCATGCCGTCGAGATGGAACTGGATTGCATCCCGCATGGTCTTCTCGACCTCATCCCGGGTTTTGCCGGTTGCGACGCAGCCGGGGAGGTCCGGAGAAAATGCGGAGTATCCGGTTTCAGTTTCTTCAACAATGACAAGATACTTGTTCATCTCAATCCCGCCTGTTTAAGGATGCTGTTGAGTGTGCCGGGAGCGAGATCATCACCGTCCTTGCCGGCAATAGTGACTCGACCGGGTTTTGACGTATGCTTGTACTGCCTATGGCTGCCACGCGTTGCAACCAAGGCCCATCCGTCCTTTTCGATCAGTTTGATCGCTTCCCGGACCTTCATCCTCAAACACTACCAAAGGAGATGATGAATATCAAATGCTTCATAACGTTCCGAATCACCTGTACTTAAACTGCCTCATTAAAATCGGCCCCAGATCAAACGCTCTTAATTGTGTTAAGGAAACGTGGACACCCATTGAAATTATATGTTTTCCAAGAACAATCCTGGACACCCATTTTTCGTAACAAATCCTTGGCAATCCTGGACACCCATTTTTCGCAATATTTCCTTGGCACCGGTTCCTTCCCCGCTAGACATTTCAAAGGTCTAAACTACTCTCTGATTTGAGGTTGGAGGGATGATGGGTTTGGGGTTCCAGGTTCGCAAGTTCCAGGTTCAAGAAAACCGTCGAAAGTCAAAGGTCTAAAAACAAATGCCGTCGAAGGTCTAAAAAACGTTCGCAAGTTCCAGGTTCCAAGTTCAAAAGCTTTGAAGTCGTAGGGAAATAGCCTGTGACGTGAGGCCTCGGTATAAGTTAGGGATTTAGAGAAGCCCCGGTGGGGGCGACAGAGGAAATTCATGCTTTCGGTTTTCTGTCGGCCTGGTCGGGGCTTTTTTATTTCTGCAACGATTGTATGAATTCTTCTAGAAAACTGGACACCCATTGAAATTTTATGTATTCCAAGAGAAATATAATAATGGGTGTCCAGGTTTAATGGTTTTTGATGTAAATTTTGAAAGAATTATACAAAAATACTTACAACAAGCACTGCGGGTGATCGGAAATAGCCTTAAGCAAAATAATTTTCCTGTACTGCAGAGGAAACGTCCGTAAGGCTGTGCCATAATTAAATCGGATACAGGAAACTCCCATTGCGGAGGAGCGGAAAGATACGCCATGGAAAAACTACAAGAAATACTCCCCTTTTTGAGCACCAATCGTCATGTTCAAGCGGCCTTGGCTATTCTGGCGGCTTTAATGCTCGGCAAAATAGTTGATTGGTTTTTCCGTTTTGTCATCCAGCGACTCATCCGGAAAACAAAAACGGATATAGACGACAAGATTTTCGCCATCATCCACAAACCGATTTTTTTCATCCTGCTTCTTGCCGGGATTGGGATCGCCCTGAGGATTGAAAAAATACCCGAATCCCTGGGATTCTATGTTTTTGCTTTAATCCACAGCCTGATACTGCTCATTTTTTCCTTTCTGGCCGTGAACGTTATTGGAATCATATTCCATTCCATGGCCCGGCAACCAACCCGGTTTCAATTTGTCCAGCGGTCGACACTCCCGGTATTCGAAATAGGCTCCAAGGTGTTCATCTTCGGCGGTGCGGTCTATTTCATCATGCTGTCCTGGGATCTGGAGCCGACAGGCTGGCTGGCATCGGCCGGGATAGTCGGCATCGCGATTGGGTTTGCAGCCAAGGATACGCTGGCCAACCTGTTTGCAGGGGTATTCATCCTGGCCGATGCACCCTACAAGGTCGGGGATTTTATTGAACTGGAAGGGCAGCGCGGTCAGGTAATTAAAATAGGCCTGCGCAGCACGCGCATCCTGACGCGGGACGATATCGAGATCACCATTCCGAACTCCACGATTGCGAACAGCAAAATCATCAACGAAAGCGGGGGACCTACGGTCAAACACAGGTTGCGGATTCCGATCGGTGTTGCCTACGGTTCCGACATAGACCGGGTTCGGGCTGTACTGGAAGAGGTTACGAAAACGGAGTACTTCACCAGCACCCCCGAACCGCGAGTGCGTTTCAGGAGCTTTGGGGATTCTTCACTGAATTTTGAGGTGCTGGGATGGATCGAGGATCCTGCCCAGAGAGGGCTTGTCATCGACTCCCTGAACACGGCCATTTATAACGCCCTGCGAAATGCCGACATCGAGATCCCCTTCCCGAAGAGAGATGTTTATATCAGAAAAACCCCCAATTCCACGGAAGATTGATTTTCCCCAGGTCACTTCCGAGGTATGCGCCATGCCGGGTGCGCTAAACAAAACAGGGACAGGGCATACCGTGCCCCTGTTATGAATGATTCGCGGCCTGGTTTTCCCCGGTGCATAGCAATCGTGGACCAATCGTGGACACCCATTTTTCGCGATATTTCCTTGGCACTGGT
>JARRLM010000395.1:0-3266 GCA_037386985.1 Acidobacteriota bacterium
AGAGCACGAGGACGTTGAAGAATGGCCGAACTATCGAGTTTCGACCCCTTCTTGCGTCGGATGAACTGGCCTCGAGAAATTTCTTCTATTCCCTCACCAAGCAGACCATCTATTACCGGTTTTTTCATAACAGGCAGATATTTACCCACGAAGATCTGCAGAAGCATCTGGCTACACTGGACTACAAAAGAAACATGACCATGATCGGTCTGGTACGCAACCGAGGAAACTTGGATGTGGTTGCCACGGGTTCATATGGGATGGTGGACGAAACCACAGCAGAGATAGCCTTCATTGTGCGCGAGGATCATCAGGGTATGGGAATAGCCTCCTATCTTCTCGGAGTTCTTGAGAAGATCGCCAAAGAAAACCAGTACGAAGCTTTTTCCGCTTACGTTTTACGGGAAAATGCAGCAATGATCAGCGTTTTCAAGAAAAGATATCCCAACCTGAAAACATCCAGGGAAGGGGGCGATATCGAGATTCACATGAACTTTGATGATGTGACAGATTCATAAACAATAGTTGTGAGAAAGGGCTGGTAGGTTATAATACCTTCCCGTGGAACACTCTCGGCTCACTAAATCACTGGACTCAGGCTAAAAGACAAGGTGAAGATTATGGCTAACATCTTTCGTGCCGCCAGGGAATCAATGGCAGAGAAACTGAAACGACATCGCAATAAACCATTCCTTGAAGCTATGATGGCGGCTGCTGCTCTTTTAGCTCTTGCGGACGAAGAGATTGTGCTCTCTGAACGGCTGGCACTCGACTTCATATTGGAAAACGTCAACGAACTCAAGTTGTTCGATGTACACCAGGCGGTCAATCTGTTCCGGGACTGGGGCAGAGAAATCAAAGAGGATTTTGGGACAGCAAAAAAACAGGTGCTCAAAGCAGTTGCCAAATTTTCCGGCGATGAGGAGAAAGCCTCACTGCTCGTTCGTGCCTGTATCCTGATTGCCAAGGCAGACGGCGATTTCAGTGAGCCGGAACAAAAGGTGATTGATGAGCTGTGCCAAGTTTTATGCCTGGAATCTTCGGCAGTTTGTCACTTTGAGCCGGAGGAATAGGGCATAGGGCATAGAGCATGGGGCATAGGGTAGATTGTAGATTGAAGATTTTAGATTGCAGATTGCGGATGTGGGATTGAGGAATTATTAAAGCAGGCAATTGTTCTTTTATAATCTCTAAATTCCAGAATTCCTAAATTTAGGCACTTTATTCCTTACAGCAATGTGAAAAGTTGGCTACACAGTCATTTGCTGGATTTGCTTCTGGATCTTTCTGCATTGACCTGAGGAGGTGTGAGCTGTGAGTAGGATTATAAAGCTAAGTATAGTTCTGGCAGCGATCCTGGTGTATCTAAGTAGCTCAAGCTCAGGGCTGTCTGAAGAATTGAAGAAGAGTATCTACGACCCGGGTAAACAAAAACCTATAGACAGCGTTTTGCAGGTAAAGGTTGGCGAAATAGCCCCTAATTTCGTGCTGCCGTCGGTTTCTGGTGAGAAGATTTCTCTACACCAATTCCTTGGCGAAAAGAATGTGGTAATCTCATTTGTTCCAGCAGCCTGGACCCCTGTATGCTCTGAGCAATGGCCGGGCTACAATATTGTAAAAGATGTCTTTTCCGAAACTGATGCAGTACTGCTCGGCATCACGGTGGACAACATCCCCACGCTCCACGCCTGGACAAAACAGATTGGAAGCGTGTGGTTCCATGTGCTGTCGGATTTCTGGCCACATGGTGCTGTGGCAAAGACATACGGTGTGCTGCGTTCCGATGGCGTTGCTGAGCGGGCTCTTTTTATTGTCGATAAAGAAGGATTCCTGCGATTCATTCAGGTAACGGACATCAACAAGAAACCGGATCCGTCAGTCTGCGCCCTGGAACTGCGGAAACTCAAGAAGAAGTGATCACCGAATTTTAGATTACGCCAATGCCTTTAGCTCCGCATACTGTGGGTACTAGAATTCGATATGCACTTTTATTTCCTAACCACTGAGACACTGAGAGCACAGAGGGAACTATTTTTCTTGCCCGATCGGGAGAAGGCGATCGGGCAAGAGATTGCAGCCCTGCGGGCACGATCTAGTGACCGGGTGGTTTCATTTCAATGGTTGGATCCAAGCTAAAGAGCATTCGCCGCAGGCGGAGGCTCTTTTCCCTGGCCGTCGTCTCCCGGCCAGGGAAAAAACAACATCCTCTGTGTACTCTGTGCCTCTGTGGTAAATCTTCAACCAGGCACCCTTAGGCTTCTATAATACGGAGTAGAGTTAATAGGCGTGTTTTAGATTTTTGATTGAAGAATGCAAAACGAAGATTTGTCCTGAAAATTTAAAAAATAGAAACTTCGATGAGAAATCCGAGGCCGTCTTCATGAAGAGCTATGTGAATCCGGGCGTGCAACTTGTCGTTGCTCTTTACGTTCGTAGCATAAAGAAGTCCAGCCAGTTTTACCAGAGCTACGGATTCGAGGTGGTTAGAGACGAGGGAAAATTCATGGAACTGAAATGGGAAGACGCCCGGTTGTTTTTATCAGCAGTGCCGGGGACCCCGCCGCCGCCACCGCCGCCGATCGGCAATATGCGGGTCATGGTGCCCGACGTGGACGCATACTGGACTCTCGCCAATAGGATGGGAGCGAAAATACTAAGCCCGATCCAAGATCAGCATTATGGCTTGCGAGACTTTATCATTGCTGGTCCTGACGGTTTGGCCCTCCGCTTTGCCACCTGGCTTTAATCAGGATATTTCATGAATTACTTGCTGCGACCGCGGATATGGTCGTCCTTCCTGGCGTCCTCGAGTGTCGGCCCCTGCGACGTACCGTTCAGGTACGCCTCGGAACCAACACCCTGCGGTTGCCAGGTGGCACGCCCATCTGCGTGGTCTCGCGACAGCAATTCATGAAATATCCGGGCTAGTGGTATGTAACACAAGTAACTTTACTTTGTGAGTTCTTTTTGATACCTTCCTTTCAGCTCAGATGAACGTACACGCTACAGGAGGTATCAAATGGCAAAACGTGGGCGAATTGCGCCAGTTATCTGTTTGACCAAAGAAGAACGTAGGCAACTTGAGTCCTATGTGCGCTCGCGCTCTATTCCAAGCGGGCTGAGCACACGCTTCAGGATCATTCTGCTTGCCGCTGATGGTTTGATGAATAAGGAGATCAGCGAGAAAGTTGGCCTGTCGCGAATCGCCGTTGGCAAGTGGCGCAAGCGATACTCGCAAAAGGGCCTCGAAGGTTTGCATGATGAGC
>JARRLM010000396.1:0-3262 GCA_037386985.1 Acidobacteriota bacterium
TGAATCGGACAGACAGCTTTATCGCGCTGTAGCAGGAAGCATCGCCGATCTTTATCTGATCGGGGACGCCAGGGAAGCACGCAATATTATGGGAGCAATCTGGGACGCCTATGAGGTCGGTCGAAGCTTATGAGCAAAATGCGTGGAATTACGCCGGCAATGATGTTTTTTTAAGCGGACGGAACATCAAGGCAAAGGAAAGGGGTTTTTCTTGGAACCTTTGAAAAAAGAAAGGTTTACCGCCATATTCATCCTCATTGTCGTAATGTTGATTCTTTTATACATTATACCGAATTATATTGAAACCTCCGGAGAATATGAAGTCACGGGCCTTTCTCCTGCCTTCTTCCCAGTCATCGCTGCGATTTTTATGGGACTGCTTTCCTGTTTATTACTAATCCTGACTTTCATCAAAAAGTGGTCCCATTTTTTCAACTCTGAAGGTGAAATCTGGCTCTCCCGCTCAGAAGAGATGAAAGCCGGACTGGCCTGCGCCATTATTGTCGGATACTACTTCGCACTGAAATTTACTGGATTTTTCATTGCCACCCCACCCGTGATCCTCGGACTTTTTTTCCTTCAGGGAGAAAGAAAAATTGTCAAATCCATAATTATTGCCCTGGTCGTAACAATTAGCGTATATTTTCTTTTCAATAATCTATTGAACGTTCAGTTTCCGGGGGGAAAGCTTTTCAAATGATTGAATTACTCGTGGCCGGTTTCAGTACGATTATGCATTGGGAACCTCTGCTCGCTATTCTGGCCGGATCGGTCATCGGCCTTATCATTGGAACAAGTCCCGGGCTGACGGCTACCATGGCCATCGCGTTGATGCTCCCGATGACCTATGAATTGGACTTTGTAACCGCCATTATGTTGCTGGTTGGTGCCTATAAAGGCGGTATATTTGGAGGATCGATCACGGCCATACTTTTAAATACACCGGGCACGCCCGCATCTTTTTGTACGGTTTTGGACGGTTACAGCCTGACCAAACAGGGCAAAGGGGTCAAGGCATTAAAAATGGCCAAGTATTCTTCCGTCATTGCGGATGTTTTCTCCGATATTATACTCGTTGCCGTCGCCGCTCCCCTTGCGGCTGTTGCCCTTAAGTTCGGTCCCCCTGAAATCGCTATGCTCATTCTTTTCTCCCTTACCATTGTTGCTGGAGTGGCCGGAAAATCCATGATCAAGGGCCTGCTTTCCGGAGGAGCAGGTCTTTTATTAGCCTGTGTCGGGCTTGATCCCATTTTCGCTGTAAGAAGATTTACATTTGATGCTGTGAATCTCGACAGCGGCATCTCACTGATTCCATTGCTAATCGGTCTGTTCGCCTTATCTGAGGTTATTTTCCAGCTGGGAAGGAAATCGAAATCGGAATCAGACCAGTATGCAATCAAACACTCCCCCATCCCGGCGGATAACCGCGTCTCCTGGTCGGAGTTCAAACAGTCCTCTCGGACAATCATGCGTGGATCTCTTATCGGTACCGCGATCGGAATCATTCCGGGTATCGGTACCGGCATCGCTTCTTTTATCAGTTATGCCCGCGCCAAAGCAGCATCGAAGAATCCAGACGAGTTCGGGAAAGGTTCTCTGGAAGGTATTGCAGCGTCCGAGTCGGGAAATAGCGCTGTCGTCGGGGCGACCTTTATTCCTCTGCTCACCATCGGCATTCCCGGTGATATCATCACCGCTGTAATGATGGGAGCATTTTTGATTCAGGGGTTTACACCAGGCCCGCTTCTTTTCCGGGACCATGCACCTCTGATTTATGCTATTTTTATCGGTTTTTTCATTTGCGACCTCGTCTATTTCGTAATTGGAACCCTGTTCATGAAATACGCAGCTTATCTAAGCAAGGTTCCGCGAAAATATCTATTCCCGATCGTTATGATCTTTTGTGTCGTTGGATCCTATGCCATTCAGCAATCCTTGTTTGACATAGGCACCATGGTGGTATTTGGCATTCTTGGTTTTATGATGACCAAATTCCAGTTTGCCACCGCTCCGCTTTTGATCGCATTCATTCTGGGGCCTATCGGCGAGACGGCTTTACGGCAATCGCTTCTCATGTCCGGCGGCTCTTTGAATATTTTTTTCACCCGTCCCATCGCCTGCGCATTCCTTATCTTAACCCTGTTGTCACTGATTGGGATTGTTCGGGAAATTATAAAGAGGTCGAAGATCACACGTGAGTGTTAACCACAAACAAGAAAAGGAGAAATGAAAAATGAAAATGATGAGAAAAAACCTTGCTGTATTCGTCATCCTGGCCTTTGCTCTCGTTCTGTTTCTTGGGTCCAGACAAAACGCCTTTGCCGATTATCCCGAAAAACCAATCACGGTTTACATCTCCTTTCCTGCAGGGGGATCTACGGATCTGGCCGCCAGATCGCTCGGGCCGGGTCTTGAAAAAGCCCTTGGTCAACAAGTGGTATTCGTCAATAAACCCGGAGGGACAGGAACCGTTGCCTTTGGTATTCTGGCAGGAGAGAAACCGGACGGGTATACTTTGACCGTCGGCGTGAATTCGGCAATAATTTGGAATCCCATTGTCAGAAAACTCCCCTATAAACCACTGGCAGACTTCACTCCGGTAATCTGCTTCGGGACGGCCCCTACAGGCGTCTCGGTAAGATCAGATGCTCCTTACCAGACCTGGCAGGAGTTTGTTGACTATGCCCGGAAAAATCCAGGTAAAATCAAATATGGAACTACGGGTGCGGTGTCTATTTTCACTGCAGGTATGAAATTAGCCTCCAAAGAGCTTGGGCTAAAAATGGTTCATATTCCTTACAAAGGTTCAATGCCGGCCTATACGGCACTTTTGGGAGGGCATGTGGAGGCAGCCGTTAGCGACAGCGTATTCGACGAATTCGTAAAAGCCGGCAAACTGACGCTCATAGCGGCTTTTACCAAGGAACGAATTCCTGAATACCCGAACACCCCAACCCTCATTGAACTTGGCGTTAATCTCTATAACAATGTCGGTGAGTATTCCCTTTTCGGCCCGGCAGGAATGGACCCGGCAATTGTAAAGAAGCTTGAAGATGCGGTGATCTCCTGTTATGAAACCGAGCCGTTTAAAATGATGGCAAAAAGCTTCATGTTCGAGACGTATGAAATTCGAAACAAGGAGCTTGTCTCCAAGTTCGAGCAGGAGTGGAAACAAAATGAGAAATTGATGATAGATCTGGGAATGGTAGAAAAAACGGCTACCCCCCCAAAATAAAGCACTCCCCGTCCCGCCATATGGCGG
>JARRLM010000397.1:0-3257 GCA_037386985.1 Acidobacteriota bacterium
TTCGGCCATACACAGGTTGTTATATGTGTAGTTGTTACCCTGGGAAGTCCAGAAAGTTCTTTTGCGCCGGGCATAGCCCCATATAATGCTCATCAGTGTCCATGCCCTCCCGATGACTGCGTTGGCACGGTTGTAAGGTCCGAGTGCGCCCATTCCGCAGTTCATGCCTATATCGTTGCGTACAGGACCGTTGACCAGAAGGGCGCTTGTGAAGGGGAGAGTGGAGGGCTGTATGGCGGGTTGGCCGGTCGAGGCAATGGCGAGCAGGACTGGCAGGTGCTCAGGCCTGGCGCCGGCCATTACGGCAGCAATGGCTACAGTCTCAACAGTGATATTCAGGTTCTCCTGCGTATCTACAATAAGCGCTTTGCCGACCTGTTTGTCCGGCGGCTGGCATGTGCCTGTAAGCATTTCGGCAACACGTTCTTCCGTAGGCGGAATGATGGGCAGCCCGTCGGTCCAACCCCGCTCAATGAAAAGTTGTAGCAGGTTTTCCTCTGTGTCCGATTCCAATAACCGCTTTCGCTGCGGGGCGGGACGTACGATGGCAAGGTTCTTGCTTTCTTCCTCTGTGTAGGGTGTGGTGAGTGCCGCCAGAACCTCGTCTATAAGCTTTCTTCCCGTTGCCGGATTTTTCCCTTCGATGTATCCGCGCAGAACTGCCGGCGGCATGGATACCACCGGATGGGGCGTATACATAAAACGCAGGGGAACGCCGTTAAATTCCCGATCTTCCCGGACCATATTTTCAAAAGCGATTGTGGACAATGGAGCCGTGGGAACTCCATATACAAGTTCCAGTGTGCGGCAACATGCGGCGACCGCCGTTATGCAGCCCGGTCAGCCGCCTACTCCCATAATGACCGCATCGCCCTTCTCCTTGATCTCCTTCCACAGGTCCGTGGTGTCGTCCCTGAATATGAATCCTGTCTTGCGGCGTTGGACAGTTTTAACCGTGGGCATGTTTTCGGTAAACCATTCCTGGAGCTGATCCATGAAAAGGTCGCTGCCGCCGAAGCCCTGATTTACGAGGTAGACGGCTTTACCGTCCAGACCGTCCAGACGGGACGCCATGGCCCACGATGGGCTTTTGGCAAAAGTTTCGTTCGAAACCGGCATGCAATCTGCTTCCGGATTTAAAATCGTAATCAATGATTTCGTTGCCATGACATCTTACTCCTTTCAGTCCCGTCATACAGGTGGAAGTTAGGCCTATTCTTGCATCGGTCGCCGCATGTGACAATATTTTTTAATGCATTGGTTTGGTGTTTCCTATTGAAGTTGAGACCTCCTGAAGATGTACTCCGACAGAAACACAGAGTCGAAGGTTCTAGATTCCATGACGGGTGGTGTTGAGAAGATTGAAGTTTAAATTGGTGATTTTCCGAAAGCCTTGACGGTCAGAACCGGGCAACGAGCCCTGTGTATTACTTTCTCGGCAACGCTTCCCAGAAGAAAATGCTTCAGCCCCGACAGACCGTGTGTGGCAATGACGATCAGGTCAATGCCGTTGTTTTTAACGTATTCGAGTATTTCGTGTACTACGTGTCCCGATACTACTTTGAATTCCGCCTCAACATCCGGACCGGGAGATTCGGTGAAGATCCGCTTCATTACCTTTTGGGATCGACCTGCGATATCCGCCTGAAGCCTCCAGACGGCTTCCTGGCCGGCGTCATAGAAAGCGGGATGCATGCTGTCTTCCATGATGTGCAGCAGCTGTAGTTTTGCGTTGTACAGCGCCGCTGCCTCTTTGGCCATGGATACGGCTGTTCCGGAATGATCGGAGAAATCGACCGGCGAGAGGATTGTATCTATTTCCGAGGGCAATTTGGCTGTTTCTGATTCCCGAATCGTATACACGGGACATGAAGCCTCGCGGACTACTTCCCGGGCGACACTTCCAAGGAACAGGTAATCCAGACCGCGACGGCCATGTGTTCCCATCACGATCAAATCGATGTCCTCTGCATCGGCGTACTGGAGAATTACATTGGCTGCCGTAAAACCGCGCAGCTCCTTCGTTATAATGCGAATGTCTTCGCTGTGTTCTTTTGACGCCCGTAAATTACTGCCCATACTTTCCCTTGCCATATTCTCCAGTTTTTGATGAAGCTCCTTCAGGTCCGGGAAATGATATGCGGGGTTGTAGGGATCATCTTGATGGAGAACGATGACATGGATTATGTGCAGGCGTGCCCGGCAATATTTGGCCAGAAATAAGGCGTGTTCCAGGGCCTGTACTGCGCACCTGGAAAAATCCGTTGGGAACAGAATATTTTTAATGTTCAACACTTTATAATCCTCATAGGAGTTCTGTTTAATTTTACTCCGGACCTCATTTTTCTCCAGTTATTTCCCCAGCATTATACCGGGCAGCCATAGTGACAACTGGGGGAAACACACGATAAGAGCTAAAAACAGAACACAGATCGCCAGGAAAGGCAATTCGGCTTTCATTAAATCGGTACTTGAAATTTTGAAGACGCTGCTGGTCAGGAACAGATTAATGCCCATAGGAGGCGTGATCAGCCCGATCTCCATGTTCACGACATACCAGACTCCGATCCATAAAGGGTCGAAACCCATCCGAGTCAGAATCGGGACCAGAACCGGCACAGTCAGCAGCATGATCGTTATGCCGTCTAAAAAGCACCCCAGTGCCAGCAGTATGATGTTCATGAGAATCACTATCGACCAGGGGGAAAGGTTGGCTGCATGAATGGCATCCGTGATGCGTTCCGTAAGGGCCGAACTGCCGATCATGTAGGAAAAGAATTGGGCCCCTATGACCGTGACCATGAGCATTGCATTTACAATAGCCGCCTCCACAAGCGCCCGGTACAGGGCTTTCAGCCGCATTTTATACATTGTAAAAGCCAGGATCAGCACAACGAAACACCCGACCCCGGCTGCTTCGGTAGGTGTTGCGATACCCAGGTAAATCGTACCTAAAATGGAGAAAATGATGAGTATCATGGGCCAGATTCGTCTCAGGGATGAGAACCGTTCTCTCCATGCAACCGGCCCGACGGAGAGGCCCAGTGAGGGGTTTTTCAGACAGAGAATCGTTGGTGTTATGGACAGCAGCACAGCAAGAATGGCTCCGGGGATGATCCCGGCTATAAAGAGACGCCCGACGGACGTATTGGTCAGGATGGCGAATATGATCATCACCGCGCTGGGTGGAATCAGGGGGCCCAGGATACCGCCGGTCAGCAGAGCGCTCAGCGCGAATGATTTTTTGTATTTGAGCT
>JARRLM010000398.1:0-3250 GCA_037386985.1 Acidobacteriota bacterium
AGAAGGAAAATGATGCCAACAAGGTGGAGCGGCTCGTTACCAAATCGGCTGCGGCCTTGCTGCTCTCCTCAAGAATCGGAGACCGGTTTGACGCCATCTGCACGGGTGCGGCCGACAAAGGGACATGGGTCCGCATCTTTCAGCCCCCGATTGAAGGCCGGCTGCTCTATGGGGCTGAAGGCGTCGATGTGGGCGACCGGCTCAAGGTGCAACTTATCCGCACGGATATGGAGAAGGGATATATCGATTTCAAGAAGGTTCAATAAAATCCTTAAGGGAGAAACTCGCCGCCGGATACCAAACTGTTGATCCCCTACATGATACCACTGGAAATTCTAAAGGTGAACCAGCGAAGAAATTTCTCATTTGTTTGGTGAATATTTTTACTGCGAGAACTTGGGCAAGGAGTGTTCACTAAAATAGTAGTAGAGAAAGAAGGGTTTATTGAAGAAAATAGTAGTGGCCGTAATTTTGGCTATCGTTTGGGCATTACCTTAAATTATTCATTCAAGGTAAATGCTCAAATGGGTCAGGGTAAGATGGGAGATAGCGGAACCGCATGGGGAAAAGGGGCCTTTCGCTCGAATGGAGAACGCATCTATTTCACTGCTACAAGTGAACGTGGTACGAAAATTACTTACACGGGTGGACCTGGATCGAGTGGTTGGATGATGATGGGAGGGCGTCTGGCCTGCGTTTCGTGTCATGGTCCCTATGGACGGGGTGGCAAACACAACATGGGTATGATGCAAGTGATGGATTCCAAAGATATTAGCTGGTCAGTTTTGCAGCCCGAATTCGATGCCAAGAAATTTCGGCTGGCCGTTGTGAAAGGTCAAGATCCAGATGGCACAAAGTTGAAACCAGACATGCCGCGCTGGAATATCAGTGACGCCGACCTGGCTGACTTGATTGCTTTCCTCAAAACGCTACCTTAACGAGGTAAACCTAAGCCATTAAAGGAGAACTTATGATTTCAAACATTCTTGTGCCGACAGACGGATCAGAGGCAGCTCAAAAGGCTGCCAGGTATGCAATTGACCTTGCAAAACAATTGAAGTGCTCGATAATTGTTCTGAGCGTTATTGATAATCGCTCACTTGTGGCCCAGACAATTTCTGCCCATGAAACCGTTGGGCATATAATAGAGCCTATCGAGCAGTATCTGAGAGAGGCTGCAGATGAGTATGCAAGAGAAATAAAGGAAATCTGCGATAAAAAAGGTGTCCGATCAAAGATTCTAGTAACCTCAGGACATCCTGCTGAAGAAATTATAAAAGAAGCTGACAGTTCCAATACAGATCTCATTGTTATGGGTTCTCATGGCAGAAGCGCTGCAGCTGCCGCGTTTCTCGGCAGCGTTACCTACAGCATAATCCACAAAGAGACAAAAATTCCTGTTCTTGTGGTCAGGAGATGATGTTCGGATCATATTTGGTTTCGATAGAAGGCGACCAAACAACGGTTGAACATATCGAGTCACACGCCGAAAGCCACTTCCGTCCATCAGGCGGATGGAAGGCGGCCGACACTTCCGTGGCGCAGTCAGTATCAAAAGAGCAAAAATCGGACGAGCGCTGTAAATACCAGTACCATAACTTCTATCAGATGCTGATTAAAAAGGTTGGCAAATCAGACAATATTTTCATCTTTGGTCCCGGCGATGCGAAACTTGAACTGGCAAAAGAAATTGAGAAAATAAAAGGTCAGCACAACAGGATTGCAGTCGTCGAAGCCTCCGATAGCTTAACCGAAAATCAAATAGCTGCGAAGCTTTAGAGGCTTAGCATGTCACGAAAATATTCGCCTATTGGAGATAGAGTGCATTTCTTATGTATCGGTTTATTCTTCTAATTGGGATTGCAGTCATCCTTGGCTCTGCCGGGGGGCGGATTTTCGCGCGTCTGCGAGTCCCCCAGGTTGTCGGTTATATCATTATAGGGATTCTGGCTATTCTTGTAGGCGGCGCCTGGTTTCATGACATCACTCCCGAGGACCTAAAACAGCTAGAGCCGATAAGCCTCTTTGCCCTGACGATTATTGGATTCAGTGTCGGCGGCGAACTGAAAAAGGAAGTATTTCAGAAGCATGGAAAAGGCTTTGTCATTGTCCTTCTGTGCGAGGGCCTCACGGCCGCTCTTTTTGTGACAATCTTAACAGGGCTAGTTACCTGCCCTTGGAGCAAACTTGCGGGGGCTTCCATTTTCAGGGTTCTGGCTCATGGGAACTGGTCCCTTGCCATTCTTTTAGGGGCGATCGCCTCAGCCACCGCACCGGCCGCCACGGTGGACGTGCTCTGGGAATACAAGACTCGGGGAATTCTCACCACCACGGTGATGGCCATCGTTGCCCTTGACGATGGTCTCGCGCTACTCCTGTATGGTTTTGCATCCTCGGCAGCCGATTTCTTGTCGGGAGGCGCCGTCTTTTCGTTGACGAATGCACTCGGCAAACCACTTTACCATATCCTGGGCTCGATCATTTTAGGCGCTCTAGTGGGCTCAGCTTATGTTGTCTTCTTACGTCTTTTTTACAACCGCGAAATGATTCTTCCTCTTTGCATCGGAGGCCTTTTATCCATTGTCGGAATATGCCATTATCTGGATCTCGATCTTATTCTGGCAGCCATGAGCAGCGGTGTTATGGTAGTCAATCTCGCTCCCCAAAGGAGTCGCGAAGCATTCGATCAGTTGGCGCGATTCGCTCCGCCCATATTTGTTCTCTTCTTCGTGTTGGTAGGTGCCCATCTTCAAATTAAGGCCATGGAGGCATGGATGATCGTAATTGCCGTAGCATATGTTGTCGGGAGAACAAGCGGAAAATTTACGGGGGCCTACTTCGGTTCAAAATGGGGAGGTCTGCCGGCAGCAGTTCAAAAATATCTCGGTTTTTGCCTCTTCTCGCAGGCTGGTGTCGCCATCGGCTTGGCAATATTTGCGACCCACCGATTCCCCTATGAAACCGCACAATCCATTATTCTGGTGATCACTGCCACCACCTTCCTGGTACAGATCATTGGCCCCCCCAGTGTACGATTTGCGGTTATAAGGGCAGGGGAAGTCGGAAAAGATGTCAGCGAGGAGGATCTGTTGGCTTCCTATCGCGTCAGCGAAATCATGGATTCAAATCCACCGGTATTTAAGCGCGATACCACCCTGAAACAGGTGCTTCAGACAGCCGCAGAAAGCGAATTCCTTTACTATCCAGTGGTGGACGAAGCGTCACATCCGATCGGCATTATTTCCTTTCT
>JARRLM010000399.1:0-3249 GCA_037386985.1 Acidobacteriota bacterium
CAAAATAACCGAGTATCTCGAAAAACGTCTTGCTCCCGAGATGACCATTCACGGTGTTTTGATAGAGATCTTCGGACTGGGCGTTCTGGTGCTGGGCCCGTCAGGTATCGGCAAGAGCGAATGTGCTCTGGAACTGGTTCTGAAAGGGCACCGTCTGGTCGCCGATGATTTCGTGCAACTTACGCATCACGGTGCGGACGGGCTTTCGGGCGAGGGTGGAAAAGTCCTCAGGCATCATATGGAATTGCGGGGCTTCGGTATTATCAATATCAAGGAGCTTTTCGGTATTTCTGCAACCGGCGCTTCCCAGAACATCGATTTTGTAGTACGTCTGGAACGGTGGAAACCGGATGCAGAGTACGATCGTCTCGGCGTGGAACGCTCTACTATTGATTTCCTGGGTATATCGCGTCCGGTTATCAATATACCCGTGGCTCCGGGGCGGAATGTGGCGACTCTTATTGAAGTGGCTGCGCGCATACACCTTTTGAGAAAGCGCGGATATCAGTCTTCAACCGAAAAATTATTCCAAGAGGATACGCGGCAAACGGATGAGACAGTGTGATTCGATACTGTGAATGCGGTTTCGGAATTGTCTCCGGGTATACGATTTTGGATTCCATCGCATCAGTGAGTCGCGGACGTCTATATACATGGCTCTTCAGGATTTAGTTATTATTACGGGAACGAGCGGTTCCGGAAAGGGGACGGTTCTAAAGTCATTTGAAGACCTGGGCTTTTTCTGTATCGATAACCTTCCTGTCTCCCTCATTCCCAAATTGATGGAGGGATTTCAGGAGACCGGGAGCGATGTGAAGCGGGCAGTCCTCGTCATCGATATTCGGGCTGGAGAAAAACTGGTAGACCTGGAACAGATCCTGCATGAACTCAGGAATGCTGCCTTTCACCTTTTTGTGCTCTACCTGGAAGCGGAAGACAAGGTGCTCGTCCGACGTTTCAGTGAAACCCGTCGACCGCATCCACTGACCGGGGAGAAATCTTTAAGGGAGGCAATAAAAGTGGAGCGTACTCTTCTGGGTAGTCTTCGGGGGCTGGCAGATGCAACGCTCGACACTTCCGGATATACCGTACATGAGATAAAGGCGCTGGTTATGGAGCGGTTTAAAAAACACGCCCAGATCCCGGCTCTCAATATTCACCTGCTGAGCTTCGGATATAAAAAAGGAGTTCCGCTTGAAGCGGACCTGATGTTCGATGCTCGTTTCCTGCCCAATCCCTATTTTGTTCCCCGTTTGAAGGCGTTCCATGGGAAAGATAAAAGCATCGCCAAGTACCTGCAGTCTTTTCCTGAAACTGCAGAGTTCATCAAGCGTGTAGGGAACCTTTTAAAATACCTTTTGCCCAAATATGTAAGGGAAGGGAAAAGGTATTTGACCGTTGCCGTAGGATGTACGGGTGGGCGCCACCGTTCGGTGTATGTTGTTGAGGAGCTTGCAAAGCTTTTAAGTAACAAAAAGCGGTCCATTCATGTCCAACATCGTGATATAAACCATTAGCCTGCATTTTTCGTGAGGATTCGTTGCGAGGCGGTCTGAAGCATCGCTTCAGGTGAGTCCGGGGGACCGCAGCAGACGCATTCGGTTATGCGGCTTCGCTTACTTCGACGCCGTAGTATGAAGCCGGCTCAAACATTCAACAAGGGCCTTGTTGCATGTTTGAGCTGTGAGACATGCAGATTAGCACCCTGGGTGAAAGTACAGCAGGCCTGTTGCGCTGACATCGCGGGTTGCAGGGACACCTGGGAGAAATTCCTATGATCGGAGCATTAGTTGTAACGCACGGGCATCTGGGGCGTGAACTTGTAGCTGCTGCAGAGATGATAGTGGGTGAGATTTCACATATTCAGGCTGTGTCCGTAGGATGGCACGATGATGTCAATGATGCCAGAAAGGATATAGAGAAACGCATCACCGAAGTTGAAAGCGGAAGTGGTGTAATCATTCTTACGGACATGTTCGGGGGGACACCTTCAAATATAGCTTTTTCCTTTCACGATCCTGGAAAGGTGGATGTTGTGACGGGAGTGAACCTTCCCATGATTATTAAAATTGCAGGCCAGAAAGAAGGAGAAGCTCTGGATTCGCTGGCCGGTATTGTTCGAGATCAGGGGCGTTCGAGCATCTCAACGGCCAGTGAGTTTCTTGCCGTATGATAAGCCTTTCCGTCGAAGTGGAAAATAGTCTGGGTTTGCATGCGCGTGCAGCAGCAAAGCTGGTCCAGACAGCATCCCGCTTTTCCAGCGATATATATCTTTCCCGTGAAGATGCTGATCAGAGGATAGATTCTAAGAGCATTCTGGGGATTCTGATGCTTGCTGCTTCCAAGGGGACATGCCTGGCTTTTTTTATTGAAGGAAAGGATGAGGTTGAGGCAGGGGAGGCGATTCGGGGTCTTTTTAAGTCCAAGTTCGGTGAAAAGGAGTAACCAGCCGGCGGCCTGCAGTCGACAATGGGCGATAAATCACGGGATTATTGGACATTAGAGGATTTTGTTCCATCAATGATGCAGAAGACAGTCGGCAGAAAACCAGGACACCCATTTAATATGGACAGCTGGCGGTATAAATTGCAAAACGGAGTGAATATTTGATGGCTTCCAAGCCTGAAAAGGTATTTAAGGGAAACGGTGTATCGCCCGGCGTGGTTTTCGGGCAGGCGCTTAAGCTCGACAACAGCAACAGGGCCGTCGTGAAAATGCATGTTGAAAATGTCGAAGGAGAAGTGCGCCGTTTTTTGAAGGCAGTGAAACAGTCTAAAGAACAGCTGGCGGTCCTGAAAAAGCGCCTGGAGAAGAAAATCGGCAGCGAGCACAGTGTAATCCTGGACGCCCACATCCTTATATTGAAAGACCGGGCGCTACGTAGCGAAATACTCGAAAGCATCCGAAAAAACCAGGCGAATTCGGAGTGGGCCGTAATGCAGGCGATGGATCGTATCGTTCGAGCATATGAATCTCTGGAAGATGAGTATTTCCGTGAAAGGCATAATGATATTGTGGACGTGATGGAGCGCGTCCTTTTAAACCTGTCCGGCGACAGTCCCTTCAGTTGGGAGGCGTTGCCCGGAGATTTGATTGTTGTTTCGCACGATTTTAATCCCTCGGCCTTCGCAACCATGGATATGCAGAAAGTACGTGGTTTGGCTCTGGAATCTGGCGGCCGAACTTCTCATACGGCTATCCTTAGCAGGGGTTTAAGGCTTCCAGCTGTTATGGGTATTCGCGATATTC
>JARRLM010000400.1:0-3247 GCA_037386985.1 Acidobacteriota bacterium
TCGGAGATAGGGGTGGTTGGCTTGACTGTAACTGATGTTCGGGGCGCGGGCAGGCAGAAAGGTCAGGTTGAACGCTACCGTGGCTCGGAGTACAGCATCGATCTTCTCTCAAAATGTAAAATAGATATTGCAGTTGCCGACGATCAATGCGAGGAGACTATCCAGGCTATTCGAAAAGGAGCCTATACAGGGGAAATTGGAGATGGGAAAATTTTCGTCATGCCGCTTGAAGATTCGATGAGAATTCGTACCGGCGAGAGAGGCGAAGATTCGCTTTAATTCCGTCCCAATCCAGAATTACAGGATATTTGCCCCTGAACGAGTGCTGGGGCCCTGAGGATTTTGAAAGAAAAGTTTTAAGGTTTCCGGTCCTTCCTCTCCTTTTGATACGGAGAGGGAAACCATGAATCAGCATCCCGATCGTAACAAACAATATATTCAAGGAGGCCAAAGTAATGGCAAAAACCCCAAAAGATGTAATCGATTTAGCGAAAAGCGCGGGGATCCAGATAGTCGATATCAGATTCATAGATCTTCCCGGCGTATGGCAGCATTTTTCGTTTCCGGTTGATGACCTGACTCCGGATCTTTTTGAGGAAGGTCTGGGATTTGACGGCTCCAGTATTCGCGGATATAAACAGATCCATGAAAGCGATATGTTGCTTATACCGGATCCGACCACTGCTTATGTGGATCCGATACTTCAGATTCCTACACTGGATATGATTTGTAATATCTCAGACCCTGTTACCCGGGAAGCCTACGACCGGGATCCGCGATACATTTCCCAGAAAGCGGAAAAGTACCTGCAGGGAACCGGAATTGCCGACATCAGCTATTGGGGACCGGAACTGGAATTCTATATTTTCGACGACGTACAATACGATCAGAATGCACATTCCGGTTACTATTTTGTCGACTCCAAGGAAGGCGTCTGGAACACAGGGCGTGACGAAGGGCCCAACCTGGGCTATAAAATCAGGCATAAAGAAGGCTATTTCCCGTGCCCGCCGGCAGATTCGTTTCAAGATATCCGTTCTGAAATCATTTTGAAAATGAAAGAAGTCGGCGTGCCTGTTGAGGTGCATCACCATGAGGTCGGCACAGCAGGGCAGGCTGAGATCGACATGCGGTTCGCAACCATGACAAAGATGGCGGACAATGTAATGTATTACAAGTACATCATCCGCAATGTTGCCAATCAGCACGGAAAGACTGTAACTTTTATGCCGAAGCCGTTGTTTGGTGACAACGGTTCCGGGATGCACACGCATCAGAGTCTCTGGAAAGGCGATACCAACCTCTTCTATGATGAAGCGGGTTATGCCGGGCTGAGCAAAACAGCCCAGTATTATATTGGCGGCATCCTGAAACACGCACCCGCTCTGTTGGGTTTCTGTGCCCCGACGACCAATTCCTATAAGAGACTGGTTCCGGGATATGAAGCACCTGTCAATCTGGCATTCTCCCAGCGCAACCGTTCGGCCGCAGTCCGAATTCCCGTATATTCGAAGAGTCCGAAATCCAAACGTATTGAGTTCCGCTGTCCGGATCCTTCAACCAATCCCTATCTCTGCTTCGCGGCCCAGTTGATGGCAGGACTCGACGGTATCCAGAATAAAATTGAACCTGGCGAACCGCTTGAGAAAGATCTTTACGATCTTCCGCCTGAGGAAGCGAAAGCCATCAAGAGCACCCCGGGCGATCTTGGCGCAGTACTGGATGCACTGGAGTCGGATCATGATTTTCTGCTCAAAGGCGATGTGTTCACCAAGGATTGTATTGAAGCATGGATCGGTTATAAGAGGGAAAAAGAACTGGCTGAAGTAAATCTGCGGCCTACGCCGTATGAATACTACCTCTATTACGACCTGTAGAAAATTGGAAACCGGGGCTTTGGACCGTTCCTTTCGGTTAGAAGCCCCGCGGTTTCCGGACGTAAAAATTTTTCATATTTTATGGCCGCCGGCATTCGCGTCCTCTATGCTCCTGTCTTATGCAGAAAGAAATAGAAGAACTTCGCCGGAAGTTTCGCGATGGACGTTCGGAGCTGTTTCGGCGCGTGTCGTGGACGTCCCCAAGCCGTAGTCTGCTCCAAGAACATACAAGCCTCATCGATTCCCTTATTACGGAAATCTACGACATTTCGGTTCGCGATGCCGACGGCAGATCGGCTCGAGGCAGTCATTCGGGGCTGGCCATTGTAGCTACCGGGGGATACGGACGTCGGGAACTGAGTCCCTATTCCGATGTGGACATCGCGTTTATACCGTCCGAGCAGGAAGATCCCTGGGTAGAAGCCGTAGTCCATACCGCCTTTAAACTGGTCATGGATGTTTTTCTGTCACTAAAGGATGTTCAGGTAGGCTACTCGTTTCGTCCTGTTGATGAGGCTTCTTCCTGGGATGTATCGGTAAAAACTTCTCTTTTGGATCTCCGTCCGATTTGCGGTGATTTCTCCTTGGCAGAAAGACTGAAACACCATGTCCGGGAGGTGCTTCCTCTACTGGATCTGATGCTGGATACCGTTCCTGATTCGGATCCGCATGGGAGGGAAACACGTACCATGTATACCGTCAGGCCGAATCTGAAAGAGGGCCCGGGAGCGCTGCGGGATCTGCATTGCGCACGCTGGATATTCAAACTGTTCTGGGGTGTCGATGATCCATACCTGGAAGCGGCATTGCGGCGGAAGGGAGTAATGTCCGAATGGCAAATCACCGAGATCCGGGAAGCCGCGGACTGGTTCTGGCGCGCCAGGAACTGGCTTCATCTTGCAGCGGGCCGGCGCACCGATGTCCTGATTACGAATTTCCAGGACAGGATTGCCAGGGAACTGGGCTTTCGTTCGGCCCAGGCCTGGTTGTCCCGGCATCTCAAGTATGCGGAAATACTTGAGGGATTTCGCAAGGCGGCTGTGAGAACAGTTTTGTTGGGGCCTCTGGATATTCGTGGCATTCGACTGGAGAATGGCGCATTGCATCTGCCCGATTCAATCACCGAACTGGATATTCCTCTTTTTACGTTCCATACCTCTCAGTGTCACTCGATTCCGATCAGCCTGAAGGATCTTATACGCATGCGTAAGAAGCGCAATCTGGCTTCCCGTGTCCAGGAACCTTCGAGTCAGGAAGCTACGATATTTAAAAGAATATTGAACGAAGAACGGGATATCGCAGCCACATTGAGGACTATGGCGGAATTCGGATTCCTGGATCGATTTGTTCCTAATTTCTCGGACGTGATG
>JARRLM010000401.1:0-3243 GCA_037386985.1 Acidobacteriota bacterium
ACGTTCCTTTCCGGAACTCGACGGTCGGATCCAACCAGTCTTTTTTGGAAGGCTTGTAATCGATCGATACCAGTTGTTCAGGAGTAGGGGTTTGTTCAGTCATAGACTATACCTTCTCAAGTGGTAAACCGGCGGCTTTAATTTTGTCCTTGAACTCTTCTTCCCATTCCTCGTAAGTATGGACCTTAACGGGATAATTCCAGGGGTTGACGTGCCTTTTCATCCGGTTATTGTTGGCCAGATTCCTCGTTGGGCTGAGGAAGACTCCTCCCATATGCATCAGCTTGCTGAATGGGAAATAGGCAACGAGAACGCTAAGCAGGAATATGTGGATGAAAAAAAGCGGATCCACTTCGGCTGGAACTGCCGGTGAGAAAGTTGCCAGACCTGTCGCGAGTTCCTTGACTCCTGCAATATCAGTTTTAATAAAGTAGCGCAATAATATTCCAGATCCAGCCAACCCAAGCAGCAGAAACAGGACGAAATAATCTGCAAACAGGGAAATATAGCGAATCTGAATATCTGTTATTCTTCTAAGCAGCAGAAAACCCAGTGCTGCAAGAATAACCAGGTCGGTGATGTATACAACGGGAGTACCGATCTGGAAAAACCCGTCCAGTGCCTGTGCCATGAGCACGCAGCCCGGAACCGGTTCTAACAAAAAACGGAGGTGTCTCAGCAGAATGAAAAGAAAAGACCAGTGAAAAGCCAGTGCCGCAAGCCAGAGAAACTTCTTTTCATTGAAAATCAGCCGTGGACCGTCTTTAATCTCAGCCTTGGTGTTGCGGAAAAGCGAACGAAACAGAAGAACTTCCAGGGTCATACGAATGATAGTTCCAGGGATTGAACTTGGATTGTCGAGCCGGCTGGATTGAATCCATGGAAGGGATTTCTGCTGACCGCATGTAGCGGGAATGCGGAACGGAACCGGCGTATTGGCCCACACAATCACGCGATATATTATGCCGATAAGAAACACGGCGATCGCCAGATACGGGATGATGACGCCGAAAACCACTCCCGCGGCCGAACCGCCGAAGTAACCTGCAACGCTGAGCAGCAGAACCAGTATCAGCGAGTAGAATGCAGCCATCGATTTTCACCTCGTTTTTAGCTATTGTCTTGAATGCCCGCTCTGAAGTGTTTTTTCCAGCATAAACATGCTTCGTTTTGCTTCATTGACTTTGATTTCAAAGACACGTTCGCGACATTTCATATAAAGATCGAAGGCGAGGAGAGCCAGCGCGTCAATCCTCGCCTCCAGATCGGCAAAATCTTCAGGACAGCGCGAGAGGTCGGCACTACATTCCTCTCGAAGTATCCGCTTCAGCAGGAAAGGAAAAGAAACAGCCTGGCCGGCGTTGAGATCCTGTACGGCACGCATCCTCACGATATTGTCCAGCACAGGAGCCAATGATGCCGTGTCCTCCGACTGGACAAGGCCGTCAAAAACAGCTGTAAGGCTTTCTTTCAAGGTATACCCGATCGGATTCCGAAATGGATCCTTCTCCTGCGAAAAAAACTTTGTGGTGGATTCGGGATATGCCTGCAGTATCCCGTCCAGCCACTTTTTAACAAGAGTGTCCCTCTGATCGGCAAGTGAAGCTGCTAAAGGCAAACTTTTTAAAGCCACCGCAGTTCTCCTTTAAGCATAGGCGGTATGAATAAACGCCATCAGCAGCCCTCCACCCTGAAACACCCGGAAGGGTATGCACAGGGCACCGACAGCAAACAAAGACAGGGTTTTGCCTGGCCCTGGTGGAGAGCTGGTGCGGTGTATGGCCGGGGCGAAATCGGCGCGTATTAGACGCAACCTGTCGGTTTCGGAAGACCAGCCAGTTTGCAGGCACCTTTGGCCGGGCCGGAAGGAAAGAGCTGATAGATTTCATTCAATTTGAAACCGCTTTCCTTGCAGAGCTTCCGAATCATGGGAGCAATACCGAACTCGAGATAGTACTGCCGAATATAGTTGATCACTTTCCAGTGATCTTCGGTCAACGCTTCGACGCCTTCCGAGCCAGCAAAATCTTTTGCAACATCTTCATTCCAGATTTCCGGGTTTTCCAGGAATCCGTCTTCATCAACAGCATAACTTCTTCCATTCACTTCATAGGTAGGCATGATTGATACTCCTTGTTATTACGTTTTTACTAGATTCCCTGTCTTTGACACATACTCTTTTAGGAAATGCAACAATCCGTCAGGCAGCCAGCGCCCGCAAGATTGCTTCACCCTTTAAATCATATCTATATAACCGCAGGGGCACGCTTCGGCGCATTTCTTGCAGCCGTTGCAGACTTCCATTTTAATTTTATAATGCTCTCCCTTGGGAAGCCGGATGAAGCAGTTATTCGTGCAATACATCCAGCATGTTTCGCAATCCATGCACATACCGCAGGACATACATCGTTTTGCTTCATCAAGAGCCTCTTCATCGTTAAGGCCGCACTCGATTTCAGTATCCATTTCGCGCTGCTCAACCGGAATATGCTGTCGCTCATGCCGCTCGGCTTCAGGGTAGTAGTCCAGTAGAACTTTGTCGGCCTTGGGATTTTCCGCCGGTTTTTTCGGATCTTCATCCCTAAAATGAGCATCGATCGCCCGGGCGGCCATCCGACCCTGGAATACGGCTGTCGCAACCAGAGCCAGAGAGATATCGTCTCCACCGGCATAAACGCCGGGAGTCTTGGTAACGCCCCATTCATCCGCCTTGATCCAGTCCTTGCCTTCGCGCAACTCTTCCACAGGAGCGAAATCGGGCTCCTGGCTGATCGCGGCGATAACGGACGTCGCATCAATTTCGAACTCGCTGCCTTCTTGTGGCACGGGACGCCGGCGTCCGGATTCATCAGGTTCGCCCAGTTCCATACGGATGCATTTCAGACCTACAGCCGTTCCGTTGTTCCGAATAACTTCCGTAGGATTGGAAAGGAATTCGATCTTGATGCCTTCCTCGAGCGCACCATCGATCTCCGGAGCGATGGCCGGCATTTCATTCCTCGTTCGACGATACAGAATCGTGACGTCAGCGCCCAGCCGTTTGCTGACCCTGGCAGCATCGATCGCCGTGTCCCCGCCGCCGATGACTACAACCTTGTCGCCAATCTCTACGGGTTCGCCGCTGTTGGCTTTGTTGAGAAATTCGGTCCCTGTAAATACATTGGACGCACCTTCACCCGGCACTCCAAGGCTGTAACCTTTATGCGCGCCGATGCCGGCGAATATGACCTTGTATTCTTGACG
>JARRLM010000402.1:0-3238 GCA_037386985.1 Acidobacteriota bacterium
TCGGCTGTAATGATTCCGGAATATCGTGTTTTATTGAAGCGAAGGTATTCTGCAGCCTGTTTCATGAGTCCCGCACGTTTGGAGAATGTTTCCCGGCGCCATGTTTTAAAAGTCCTCTGCGATTTCTCAAGTGCCAGCTGTATCTGATCCTCAGTGTGGATTTCAAACGATGCCAGCGTTTCTTCCGTGGCTGGATTTATAGAGTGTTGATGGTTGACGGTGGACACCCTGTGACCTCCTTAATTTGGCTGCCCGTTTTCGGTTCCTCGCTGGAACTTGACGGTAGAACACGGAATGGATGCCAGCTTATTTCTGCTCGGATCCCAGGCTGATCATATTGGCGAATATTCGAAAAGCGCCGGGGACTCCGGCGGGCAGCTGCCGGAACCAGGAATAGGCTGAATAAATATAATATCCTTTCCCGTATCTTGCCAACAGCATTCCCCCTTCCTTGGCGTCCTCTCCTGGGTCGTTGCCTGAAAGAAGGGGTTTGTAGCGTTCGTCCCAGGCGTTCATGAAATACAATCCACGTTCCTGGATCCATCCTTCGAAATCGGCCTCTGTGATATTGTTCGGCCAGTTGAAGATTCGATGCCCTGGATCGAGAATCTTGATTGGGGAGTTCTCGACCGTTATCCGATCCGACGAGGTTACGCTCATCGGGAATGGACCGAACTGGAACGGGGAACCCATGGAGGGACCGGCCGGCCTTCCCATCGGGCGCACATACTGCAAGATCAAAACACCTCCGTTGGAAACATACTCCAGAAGCCGCCGGTTGTTCGATTGCAGATCTTCATTGACATTGTACGCGCGGATTCCGGTGATAATTGCCGAAAAACGACTGAGGTCACCGGAGACCAGATCTGCCGGAGTGAAAATCTGAACCGGGATGCCCAATTTTTCAAGGGCGGAGGGGACATCGTCCCCTGCACCCGGCACATAGCCTACTGTTAAGCCGGGAGATACCCGGATATCGAATATTTTAATTTCGGATTGTGCAGGATGGTACAGAAACCGGGTCCAGTTTCCGGGATAGGAAATCTTCCGTTGCTGTTGCCTGAATTGGTGACCGTCCATGGATGCGACCGACTCTAGAACGTATTCGCCCGATTTTGTTCCGGCCGGAATTCGAATTGTGAAATCTACCGTTTGCACTTCGTCTCTTCTGTAAAGAATAAATGGAATTTCTGCAGGTTGAATGGGCCAATTTCTGTCCGAAATAAGCTTTAAAGTCCCTTCGGCTTTGTCTGCACAGTTGTTCTTAATGGAGACCCGGAATTGACGCGTTCGGGCGGTAGAACTTAGAGGGGAGATTAAAGAGTCCGGTTCCAGCGTAATCGACAACGCCGGTACGATCTGAAAATCCTGTAAATCGGGGCCGCTTATCGGATCTCCGACCTGTGCTTTTACGATCTCGCTTATTAGAATTTCGGCACTCCGATACCGGTAAGCGGCCTGCGCTCTCATTACGGGACTACCGAAAGGGGAGAAATCGTCATTCGGCTGTCTGAGTTTATACCGTGCATCACGCATATCCTCCAGATACCAGAATGGCTGCGAAATGTCTGAGTCCTCCGGTATTTCAACGGTGAAACGGTAGCTTGCTGCACTTGCAGGAGCCAGTTTTTGCATGGGAGGATTAGCGTCTGAAGGAGTAACGGCACCCGGCGCTAAAATCGTTACCTGTTCCAGATCCACTGTTTCACTCCCCAGGTTGTGAAATTGAACGGAGACCTGAACGTCCTGACCCGGTACTGCAGTCTCGTTTTCACTTCGGGCAATAAGCCTTATTCCCAGAACAGCATTGACGGCTTTCCGGAAATCGGAGATTTTTTCCTGTAGTGCCTCGGTGACCTGTTTTTTCAGCGAAGCTGACAGAGAAGAGGTTTCAACTCTAAGAAGGGAACCGGTTAGAATACGGATTCCTTCAGCGACAGCGGCGGCGCTCTTTTCAGGGTGCTTAACCTGGAACGCCCGAATGGCCGTATCCGCGGTCTGGATGGTATCGGAGAGGTCCTTTCGAAGAAACGGGACTTCATCTTCTTCATCGTCGGCCAAACGGCAGATCGCAGTGAGAGACGTGTCCAGAGAATCGAAAAAGTCGGTTTGGCCGGATCCGACTGTGGAGGAGGATTCGGCCAATTCAAAGTACTCGTAGGCGCTTCCCGGCAACGCCAATCTCGTGCCCATGCCCTGGGTTCGGTGTTTGTTGTATCCTTCAGATGCGATTTCCTGATAGGAACGGCCGAGAACCGGATCAAAATCTCCTACAGGAATGCGTATGACTGCAGCTCCGGATGCTCTCGCCCTATTCCTGCTGCTGAGATAAAGTCGGTCCGCCTTCCAGGGACGAAGCCCGGTGTCGAAATGTTCCGGGAATGCGCTCCGGTCTGCCGCTGCATGAAAAGCCTCCAAGGTAAGTCTGCCGGCTGCCTGATGATGCCCGTGTCCATCCGATGGGTTTCCGCTGAACCTGGAAAGAATAATCGATGGACGCCAGATACGGATGAATCGCACCATCTCTTCAAGGGCTGCATCATGTCCCCATTTGGAAAAAGTTTCTTCGGCTGTTTTGGAAAAACCGAAATCCAGGTTGTTTCCGAAAAATAGATCGATTCCATAGAATCGGCAGGCTTCAAGCAATTCTCCCGTACGAACCAGTCCCAGAGCTTCGTATTTATCTCCGCCGAGAATATTCTGTCCCCCTTCACCCCGAGTCAGACAGAAGAGGGCTGTCGTTGCATGGTAGTCTCGCGACAACCATGTTAAGGTGCCGGCGCTTTCGTCATCCGGATGCGCTGTTGTTTGCAGTACCCGAACATAAATAGGCAGTTTCTCAAGTGCTGCGATAGTTCCTGCCGTTCCCCTGTCTTCGGGGAGATCGCCTACAGTCCATGACACTGCCTTTGATCCCGAATAAATGAACAGCAGGAATAAAAGAGTGCCGATCCATTTGAGTGGTTTCATTCTGATCCCTCAATAAACTGTAAATCATTCTAATTGAAGTACATGGTGAGAAAATTCCGAGGTACTGATTGCGGAACGGACGAAGTCAACAATGGCCGGTCCGTAAGTGGAAAAGAAATAAAAAACGCTTAATTCACGCTCCTGGAGATTCCTGTTGGGGAGACAATGATTCAACAACAGATTTGCGGCGTTGAGGACTGAAGAATCCTTGCGCCCCTCAATATGAAGAGTGCGGGATTCCAAGCGCTGGATATTATGCAGAATTTTA
>JARRLM010000403.1:0-4507 GCA_037386985.1 Acidobacteriota bacterium
CCGACCATGGTGTAAAGGATGAACTTGACAGCGGCATAGATCCTCCGTTCACCGCCCCACACGCCGATCAGGAAGTACATCGGAATCAACATGACTTCCCAGAATACGTAAAAGAGCACGAGATCCAGGGCACAAAACACCCCGATCATGCCGGTTTCGAGAGTCTGGAGGCAGATCATGTAGGATTTGACTCTTCTGGTAACAGATTGCCAGGAAGAGAGGATAGCAAGCGGCGTCAGGAAGGTTGTCAGCAGCACCAAAAAAAGGCTGATTCCGTCAATCCCCAGATGATGGCTGATTATGGATTTTATCCATGCATGGGATTCTTCAAACTGCATGCCGCCCTGGGGGGCGTCGAAATGGTAAACGAGATGAAGGGAAAGAATAAAAATGACGCACGAACCCAGGAAAGCGGTCCATTTGACAGCCCTGTCGAAACCTCTCGGTATCAGAACGATCACGGCGGCAACCACTGCCGGCAGGTATGTAACCCATGATAGGATATGACTGATTTCCATGTCGTTTTCGTTGCGCTCAACCCCTGAAAATTGACAGATAACAAAGCAGCGCAGCCGCTCCCAGCAGTATCCAGACTGCGTAGTTGCGAATCATGCCGTTTTGAATGCCTTTAAGTATGGAAGCGAATCCCTGGATCGTCCGGCCCGATCCATTAACCGCGCCGTCGATCAATCCGACGTCGAATCCCTTCCAGAGAACCTTTGCGGAAGCCCACACCGTTGGCTTTATGACTGTGGCATCGTACAGTTCGTCCACATAGTATTTCCGAAACAACAGCCGGTGAATCAGCCGCAAACGGGCTGCCAATGTATCCGCCTTCTCCGGACGCCGTATGTAAATCCGGTATGCGATGTAAATAGCTATGGCTGCAACCAGTACGGAAAGGAGAGCAAATAAAATTTCCGTGCTGTGTGGATGGTGCGCGTGCTCCTCAATGCGTGTATGGGCCAGGGAAGGCTCGAGAAATGCGGAAAACCTGTTCGGGCCCAGATTCATCCAGGCCGGGGTTCCGACGAAACCGCCGCATATTGACAGCACAGCCAGAATAACCAGGGGGACGGTCATACTCTGAGGGGATTCGTGCAGATGATGTCCTACTTCCTCCGAATATCGGGCTTTCCCGTAAAAGGTCAGAAATATGAGTCGGAACATGTAAAACGCCGTAAGACCGGCTGTCAGAAAGCCGAAGAACCAGACCACCGGGTGTCCATTGGCGAATGCGGACCAGAGAATTTCATCTTTGCTGAAGAATCCGGCAAAAGGCGGTATGCCGCTGATTGCGAGTGCGGCGATAAACATCGTCAGAAAAGTTATAGGTGTCTTTTTGCGCAGGCCTCCCATGCGCAGTATCCGAGCTGGCTGACGGTGGAATAGGCAAGAACCCGTTTGATGTCGGTCTGAACCAATCCGATTGTTGCCGCCATCAGTGCTGTCAGCATGCCGACAATAATGACAGCCTCGAGGGCTATGGGAGAGCGGCTGAATATGGGAGAGCATCTGACCACCATATAGACTCCCGCCGTTACCATCGTGGCGGCGTGGATGAGGGCGCTGACAGGAGTCGGGCCTTCCATGGCATCCGGTAACCAGACATACAGGGGAATCTGTGCACTCTTTCCCGTGGCACCGACAAAGAGCAACACGCCGATTGCTGTCAAAATTCCGACCTCTATCGTCCCTGTCGCAACCTGTCCGAACACGTCCTCAAAATTAAGGCTGTTGAATGTTAGAAACACAAGGAATATGCCAAGGATAAATCCAACGTCGCCGATGCGGTTAACAATAAAGGCTTTCTTGCCCGCATCTCCGGCACTGCGCCTGTCGAAGTAAAAGCCGATCAGGAGGTAGGAGCAGAGCCCGACGCCTTCCCACCCGACGAACATTAAAAGGAAATTGCCGGCCAGAACCAGTACCAGCATGGAGAACAGGAAGAGGTTCAGATAGGCAAAAAAACGGTAGTATCCGCCGTCGCCGTGCATGTAGCCGATCGAATACAGGTGGATTACGAAGCCGACTCCGGTTACGACCAGGAGCATTACGGCTGAGAGCGGATCGAGAAGAAATTCGGCTTTTGCTATGAAGTCCCCTGAAGCTATCCACGTGAAGCAGGTATTGAGTACGTGCCGTTCGTCCACCGGGAGTTGCAGTAATTCATAGAATGAGATAGACGCAAGGATGAAAGATATGAATGCTGAACCACAGGCAATTACGGAAACAACGGAATTGGACAGTCTTTTGCCTGTGAGGCCGTTGATGGCGGCCCCTATCAGAGGGAGCAGGGGAATCAGCCAAAGGTAATCAATCATATTGCAGCGCCTTTCACCATTTCATCGTGTCGGCATCGTCCGCGCTTAAAGTATTGCGGTTCCGGTAGAGCGCGATGGTGATTGCGAGCCCTACGGCTGCTTCTACGGCTGCGACGACCATGACGAAAAAGACGATAATCTGTCCGTCGACCTGGTTCAGGAAGCTGGAAAACGCTATAAAACTTAGGTTTACGGCATTAAGCATAAGCTCGACGCAGAGAAACATCGAGATGATGTTCTTCTTTACTATGAAGCCTACGGCTCCTACCATAAACAGGAGCATGCTCAGAATGAGATAGTGCAGTAGGTCCATATCTATTTGGATACCTGTCGCTTAGCGAGTACGACGACGCCGATGATGGCAATGAGAATCAGCACGGATGTCATTTCAAACGGCAGCAGATACTCGTTGAATAAACTCTCTCCCAGTTGCTGGATCGATCCCACTTCGTGGTCGAGGAAAAGGGGATTTTTAGGCGTCTGGGCAATATCATAGGATTTAAGTACAGGGTATAAAAACGTGATTGTAAGGATGCCCAGAAGGACTCCTATATATCCCAAAAATTTCTTTTTGTCCCGTATGATTGCGGATGAAAAAGGGTCCAGGAGCATAATGACAAACAGGAATACAACCATGATAGCGCCGGCATATACGATAATCTGAATTGCGGCTATGAACGGAGATTCAAGGATCAGATACAGCACTGCAACCGAGCAAAGGCAAATGATAAGGGAAATAGCGGAATAAAACACTTTGCGGTTCACGACTACCATGACGGCTGATGCAAGGGCGACAGTGGCGAAGAGATAGAATAATACGGTTTCCATTATTTGAGACTGTCCAGGATCCTATCCAGCTTTTCAGGAGTGAGATCCTCGTGGTAATCTTCGTTGATCTGAACGACCGGGCTTGTGCCACAGGATCCCAGGCATTCCACTTCCAGCAGTGTGAACTTGTTATCTGAAGTTGTTTCTCCCGGCTTGATCCCAAGCTTTTTCGTGAGGTGGTCCATGATGCCTTCTGCATTACAGATCTGGCAGGAGATATTCGTGCAGACCTGAAGGACATACTTTCCTACCGGCTCTCTATGAAACATCGTATAAAAGCTGGTAACTTCATGAACCTCATTGGGAGAAAGCCCGAAAATCTGAGCAACTTCACGCATCGTATCCTGAGATATATGCCCCAACTCTTTCTGAACAATATGGAGAGAAGGGATCAGCGCGGACCTCTTCTCAGGGTACTTTCTGATTAAATCCTGAATCTGTTGACATGCCGATTCAGATAGCATGTTATTAATCCTAAAGAAGTTAAAACGGGTGTATTTAAAAAAACCAGGAAGCCCTACAAATATTTACGAATCAAATACTTGGAACGGACATTTCCCGGAAGTGTGATCTTAGTGGACGGATTCAGCTGCTGTCAAGGCTTTTCTAAATCAGGGGATGATGTCGATTCGCAGGAGGGATCGGCAGGAGTGGGTAAGGTTGATGTTCCGAAGGATGTAAGTTGATAGTTGGAAAGCCTGGATTGCATTTCTTACGAGTTTTGTGCTGCGACGGGAATGGATAGATAGGTTATTTTCGGTACAATTTTTTCCACGGCTGTTGTTGAATTAAAGCATAATCCCGTAAAGCGACTCTGAGTGTTTCAGCCGCCAACTCCGCGCAATGGAGATTCCCCTCCGGCAGATCTTTCAGCGCGCCGGCAATATCTCTGGCGGTTACTTTCATCGCCTGGGCTGGGGTCTTGTCCCGCGCCAGTTCTGTAGCCATACTGCCACAGGCAATAGTCGCAGCGCACCCATCAGTCCAGAATCCCGTATTCCATATCGTATTACTGCGGATTTTGAGCCAGATCTTCATATTTTCGCCGCAGCTGCTTCGACAGGCCCCGAATCCGTCAGCATCCTGAAGCTCCTTGTTGTTGCGGGGATTAAGAATGTGGTGAATGGTCGTATCCGAATATATTTCACGCAAGCGTTTCAGGATTTCTTTAAGGGTATCAGTCATAAATATAAAAAACGTTGAATATTGAACGCTATAGAGTTGCTCGTTAAAAACAAAAACATAGTTGAAACGCTATGAACAGAGTCCGGTTCTCCAAACAGGTATCAATATATGTGTAACAATGCGTATGTGTCCAATAAACGTTGAAATATATTGAATTAACCTTTCAATCA
>JARRLM010000404.1:0-3232 GCA_037386985.1 Acidobacteriota bacterium
CATCTCAAGCCGCGACGGTAACCGTCGCCAGTGGCGCGCGGGCTGTCGATCGACAGTTGATAGGTACCGATTGATCGCCTTCGGGCTCGCGGAAACACGTGCGGTCCATCGCCACGCATAACCTGAACCCACAGGCTAATAGGGCTTTCGAAAAAGCCACGTTCAATGAATAAAGGGCAAATTGCTGAAGCCGCCCTGCTTTGGGTTTCAGAGTTTATACGTTTGTTATAGCAAAAATTATCTGTGATACTTCGAACAAAGAAATACTATCCTATTTCTCCGGCTAAAGGCTGACTGCGTGCTACTTCCTGTGTGTTCAATCTAGATGGAACTGGGGCCATTATATGCGGATAAAAGGGACGGGGGAAGAGAAATGGAAGGCAGAATAACAATCTAGTTAATTGGTATCAGGGTATGCCTCTCTTTGCTATTGCCTATCGTACACTTGTACCCATTCAGAAACCTTTCCCTGTTCGGTAATCATTTTAAACCGCTGATGCATGGTATTGCCTTCTTTGCTAACAATTTTGTGGATTACCATAAACTGTTCTCCATCTCTAAAGAATGTGGCAAACCACTCTCTGCGAGATATCATGGTTTGAATAATGGCGGTAGCTCCCAATTCAGGAACATCTTCCGTTATGGTTACGTTACCTCCCATGTTAGGCCATAAGTATTTTCCTGATATGGGCGAACCATCCATCATGATGCCTGTTCGCTCAAGCGATGTGTGATTGGCATCGGCTTCCCTATAGATTTCCACAAGTTCTATGGGAGTCAAATTCGGAGGATTTTTAGTACGTTCCGACTTTTCAATATTAAGTTTCCATGTACCAATAATCGGATCTGCTGCCCAAAGTGAGCTTGTCCAGCCCAATACGGCAAGCAATAACAATGCTTTACGCATAGAAGCCCTCCTAAAGGAGATTTCGTTCTGTTTAACCTGAATTATGCACAGGATGAGGGAAACGGTGTAACGGAAAAGGATTAAAACCATTTGGGGACCTCGAAAAACTGGGGTAAAAGAAAGTTTGCGAAAACTTAATCTTAACCCCAGGAGGTCACCCAAATGGTTATGAACAAAAAACAGCATAACTCTGAGAGCCGCGCCAAACAAGCACAGAACGATTTGCCATCACACCCTAATAAAATTGGGGCTTCCACGCCGTTTGACTTTTCCGGAAAGAATCTCACGCCATACGGCGGGCTGTTGCCGGTAGCTACCATGCTCGAAAAACTGGAATTCCAGAAACTTGCGGAGCAGACATTGACAATAACCCGGATTCCCCGCGTCATGGTTGCCTACCAATTCATCTTGGCCATGGTACTGGCGATTTATATCGGCTTCTCCCGTCTGAATCATCTGCGCTTCGTTGCCTTCGACCCAATCCTTACGGGGATTTTGAATATCAGAAACTTACCGCCTCAATGTACTTTCTGGCGTTTTCTGATGTCGCTGCATGCCGGCATTGGACGGCAGATACTGACCATCCAGTTGCTAATGCGGGAGCGTGTTTGGTCCGCTGCGAACATTCAACTCAAGTCCGTGACCCTCGATACGGATACTACGGTCCATACGCTTCACGGCAAACAAATGGGCGGACGGAAAAGCTATAACCCGAAAAACAAAGGCAAACGGAGTTATCAGCCGATTTTGACGTTTATTGCCGAAACCAGAGAATACGTAACAGGAGAGCTTCGCAGCGGGGATCGCCCGACCGGCAAACAGATAGCAAGGCATATTAAGGACGCGGTTCAGGCACTGCCAAGCGTAGTCGTATCGATATTTGCCCGTGCAGATGCCGGGTTTTATTGTTGGGAGGCCGTACGGGCCTATGAAGAAGAAAAATGCCGGTTCATTATGGTTGCCCGCAAGACATCCCGACTGGTTGAAGAATTGAATGCGGCCCAATGGAAACCATCCCCGAATACCGACGCCGACGAACAGTGCGAGTTCTTCTACCAACCCAAGGGATGGGGAAATGCATACCGGTTTCTTGCCCTGCGCTATGAAAAAGACCAGGAGGAACCGGAAGAAGTCGAACAGTATCAGTTATTCGAGACAAGGAGCTACAGGTATCGCGTTTTCGTAACGAATATGGACGATCCGATCGATGAGCTGGTGTGGTTTTACAACCAGCGTGCCGGAGCGGAGAACCTGATCAAGGAATCGAATAACGACGCCGGTCTTGCGGCACATCCTTCCAATCGGTTTGTAGCGAATCAGAATCATTTTCAACTGGCGATGCTCGCCTTCAACTTGAATTGCTGGCTGCTTCTGTTCAATCGAGAATCCACGGAGACGGCCCTGACATTGAAGCACACGACATTGGCAACAGCACGTCTGCGCTTTTTGTTCATCGCTGCGAAAATCTGGCGTCATTCCGGACGCACGGGCGTAAGCTTCAGCCGTCATTATGAAGAGAAGGGATTATTTTCCCGTCTGATGGAGCGTCTGCGAAAGGTTACATTGAGCGGAAATAAATTCATTCCCGTCATTGAGAGTGCATTCACATAGGGGAATCGGAGTCATAGCACCCATAGGCCAACGATGCAAAGAAGGGGATAAGACAAACCAATAACCTTAAAACGAAACCGAGACGCATCAGAGGCGTAGTTTGTCCGAGACATGTTTCTTCGCCGATCGTATGTGTCGATAGTATCTTGCATCTTTAAATGGAAGATTTGCTGGATCCTTGTGCATAGAATTTTATGCACAGACTGTAAGCTCTTGTGAATATGCTCGTTCAGGATTCGATTTTTATAATGTCTGTTGGATTTTGAGAGTCCCTATATTATCAGGCGGGAAATAGTCGATTCTGTGCATAATTCAGGTTTATTATATGTAGACTTTCCTGAATGTTTTCCGCCAGTTCCAGAGGAGCAACGCTTGGCATACCCGAAACAAGAACAGGGGCAAACAGCTGAACACTATAAGAATTATCGGAATCTACGATGCTCAATGTCCCAATGTAATTCATTAGGTTCAGAAAGGTATAATCATCGACAGTATCGGGGATATTATATCCATCAAGTACTTCATCTTCAGTGAGTGCAGCCGCCCACTTGTTTGTGCCCGGAACATTTTTGAGTGAAACAATACTGCTATCACTCCTTTCTAATTCTACCGCTGTTGTGCTGTTCCATCCATCGAACACAATTTGCAATGGCATACCGGCCCCAGGAGTAATAATGGCCGGCACCAACACGTATGCAGGGCCCGCGACGAGCG
>JARRLM010000405.1:0-3212 GCA_037386985.1 Acidobacteriota bacterium
CGGAGAAATACGAATATTCGGCCGGCCCAAAGACCACAACAGGCCGCAGTGGAAACTGGATATCGGATATGACGGTGATTTCCAGGCGTTCTGGGATGAGAATAAATCGGGGCAGAAAAATCTTGGATATCTCTCTCAATTTTACCCCGGCTGGTCGTACAAAAAGGCATCCGGCTTGGCCGAACGATTCCGGCTCCCACTCGAAAAAAGAGTCAAGGAACTTTCAACCGGAAACCGGGTGAAGCTTTCGCTGGTTATGGCGCTCGCCCATTCCCCACGCCTGCTGATCCTGGATGAACCGACTTCGGGAATGGACCCGGTTGTACGCTCCGAAGTGCTGGACACGCTTTTTGAAACTCTTGAGTCGGGCGACCGTTCGATCCTGTATGCGACGCATATTCTTTCCGATATCAGCCGGCTGGCCGATGAAATGGCTTTTGTCGACGATGGAAGTATCCGGCTTCGGACCCAGAAAGAGGCGTTGATCGAACGCTGGAGAAAAGTGACTTTCCGCCTCGGCGATTCCGATATCCGACTGCAGGCTGCAATCGGGTATCGGAGGGAAGGCATGGAGCATCAGCTGGTCACGCCCGATTTCGAGGCAACGCTGAAAGAACTGAAGAATCTTGGAGCGGAAAATATCCGGGACATCCATCTCGGCATTGAAGAAATAGCCGTTCAAATACTTAAAAGGGGTATGAAATGTGGAAATTAATGCAGGCCGATTTCCGATACAACCGAATCACGACTTTCTGTCTTTACGGAGTGTTTTTCATCTTTGCCTTGATCAACTCCATCGTTGGAAATATGGAGGGGCCGCTGTCGATAATAATGCTTATTCTCGTTTGGCTCGTCATCATCGGTTCAATCGCAGAAATAAAAACCAAAAAGATCCGTTTCATGGCCGCACTGCCCGTATCGACCAGGGCGATGGGAATGTATCGTGTCGGAGCGTTCGTATGCTGGTGGCTGGGTATGCTGTTCATGCTGTTGTTGAGCACCCTCATCAGCCGGCACGGCCAGATCGGTCTTGATTACATCTGGTGGCTACTCACCATAACCGGAAGCATGTTCCTTTTTGTAGGTTTCGGGATTTTATCCGCGGATCTATATTTCTGCGTAAAAGACAGGAAGTGGGGCAGGAAAATGATGAATTGGGTTGTCGGTCCTCTCATTACCGTACTTCTTCTGGCCTCTAATGGCTTATACATCTTAACTTTTAATGGTTCGATGCGGTCCGATGATTTTATTTTGATCGGACTTTCAAAAGCATTATCAAAAGCATTATTAACCTTCCCCTGGGCTTTTGTGCTTTTCCTTCTCGGGTGCGGGCTCCTGGTGCTGACTATTTTCGCTTACGAGCGGCGCATGTCCTATACGGAGCAAGCGACGTGGCCCCAAGACTTGTGAAAATCCTTATTCAAGCATTTCACTCAGGCTTCTCCCTTGCCTTCCCTTGAGTCAGAGGCCGCAATCCCGCCCAATATACGTACCCTGTTCTCCGAAGGCAAGGAAGATACACCCTGGTCTCCGAGGGCAAGGAAGATACCTCCGAGAGGCCAGGAGATATATTCGGTAAGGGGCTTACTTAGATCAAACCTGTTGTAAAATCGCATTCGAATATCCAATGAAGTTTACATAATGCTCTTAATCGGAAGCTGAGGGCTGCCGATAGGAAAGGCGCTTTGAAAAAACGCCGCTAATTCTTCCTATCCACCGCGCCATTCTTTTCATGCGATATATAAGGAAAACATGGAATTTCTTAAGAAAAGCATGGAGAAAAATGGAAGCCTAGAATTCGGCGAATCATGAGATCGGGTTTTATGAAATCGGACAAACCAGTAAGGTATTAAGCTGCTGTACAGATTAAACAAAAAGTCCATGAGAATGCATGGAAACATTCTCATGGCCGTTCGGTACATGCAATAAACCAAGTGCCGAATTTCACCGATGCAGCGTTATCGTTCCATCAGTTTCATTAAAGGTTCCTTGACAGCTTCGGCCCAGATCTCGTAACCCTTAGTTGTGGGGTGCAGCGCATCGCCCATAACATCAACGGGTATGTTTCCGTTGGCGTCCAGGAACTTATCCCCGATATCGAGGTAATGGACGCGGTCGCCATCATCCAGTTTAGAAATTATGGAATTGATTTTCGCGATGGTCGCACGGACCGGATCACCCGGCGCGTTTCGCGGAAAAACGGCCAGAAGCAGGATTTTCGCTTCAGGGAAATCCTTCTGCAGTTCCAGAACAACGGCCCCGATTCCTTCGGCAATCTCTTCCGCCGTATTGCCTGCGCCCCCGAAGCCGCCGCCGGTATTATTGGTGCCGATCATCAGCATTACGGCCTTGGGGCTGAATCCCTGCCCTTCACCGTTCTGCAGACGGTACAGGACTCCCTGGGTTGTATCACCGGCAATTCCGAAATTCGCAACCTTGAGGTGCCCGAAGTATTTATCCAGAACAGGCTTGCCCGCGTTCTGCCCCGTTTCGTTGCGCCAGAAATCGGTAATGGAATCCCCCATGAACAGAACGTCGATATCTCCCTTCTTCGCCACTTCGAGATTGGCCTGATGTTTCTGTTGGAAGAACGGCGCCAGGTTCGGAATTATAGCGGTGTTGGGTGGCGGGACCCGTACAGCAATCAAGCCCGGATACTTCTGGTTGAGTTCCCTGACGGCGAAATCGGCATTCTTTAGGAATGTCTCCAGGGACTGCTCCGCAAGCTGAATATCGGCTGCGCTCGGTCTTGGTATGGCGACAGCCTTTGGAACCGGCACGCCCGCAATCTCCGGATCCGGAGCGGACTCTGACGGTTGCGGATTTCCGCATGCATTGATGAATAAAATGCCTGCCAGTATGGGAACAACAGGTATAAATCGACGGTAATGTATCACTGAACACCTCCAAATGGATTTATCTGAATACTCCGTACGCTCCGGCACATGGCCCGAAAGGACCCTCCGTTAGGAAGTCGTCAGATCCGGAGTGATGGCCCCTAACTGTGTAAATATGGTTTTTGTATCCGCGACATCCCAATGCTCGCAGAGTTTCCCGTCCCGCAACCGGAACATGTCGACCACGTTATAGTGGATTTTGTTTCCGGTTGGAGGAAATTCCAGGAAGCCCCCTCCCGTATGGATGCCCGTATATGTGCTTTATACGAAAACAAGATCCCCTTCGGCCTCCATCATGTTGATCGTGGTTTTTGC
>JARRLM010000406.1:0-3194 GCA_037386985.1 Acidobacteriota bacterium
GGTTGCCGTAATTGGGGAAGATTTCCCGGAAGCCTATATTGACTTTTTCAGGAAAAAAGGGATTGAAACGGCCGGACTCCAGAGAAAGCCGGGCAAGACTTTTCGTTGGAAAGGGGCGTACGAGGCGGATATGAATGTGCGTACAACTCTGGATACGCAACTGAATGTGTTTGCTGATTTCAATCCGGAATTATCCCCCGCCTATCGCAAGCAAAGGTACCTTTTCCTGGGCAATATTGACCCGGAACTCCAGTATTCCGTTCTCGAACAGATGGACAATCCGGAATTTGTTGCATGCGATACGATGAATATCTGGATAGAGAATAAGCGGGAGTCTTTATTGAAAACCCTCAAAAAGATCGATCTTCTGGTTATCAATGATGAAGAGGCCTGGATGCTCGCTGATTGTTCCAACATCGTCCAGGCTGCGAAGAAAATATTGGCAATGGGACCGAAAAGGCTTGTTATCAAGAGAGGAGAATACGGTGCCGTACTGTTCGGTCCACGAACCGTTTTTTCTGTTCCTTCATTCCCCGTGGAGAATGTGGTGGATCCGACCGGAGCTGGAGATGCCTTCGCCGGCGGTCTTGTAGGGTATCTCGCGAACGTCGCCGTGGATGATGAAATTTCAATGAGAAAAGCCGTAGTTTATGGTTCGGTTATGGCTTCGTTTAATATTTCCGACTTTGGTGCCCGGAGGCTGGGAGAACTTACCTTCACCGAGGTTGAAAAACGATACCGGGAATTTTGTAAGATAACGCTTTTTGAGGATTTCAGTAAAAAAGACGGGTATACCTTTGACCTGCTTCCTTAAAATGAAATTGATCCATCCCGGGGACAAAATTTCCGGAAGGGTCAGGATCTGGAAATAAGAACTTCGAATTTGAGGTTTCAACATGGACATGAAATCTAAGTTTTCTAGACATCTGGTTGCTGTAGCCACGGGACTTTTTTTCTTGACGGTGTTGTTGTATGCCCAAAACCCGCAGGAAAAGGAGGATGTGCCTACAATCGAAGACGCCATGACCTTCAATGAAGCCTATGAATGGGTGGCAAAGGCGGAAGCGTTGATGGGAACTCCGGAAGAAAACAGTGATGAACAGGCTGAGTACTATTTAAAGGCGACACAGATAAAACCGGACTTTCTCGAGGCGCATTATAATCTTGGCCTGATATACATGAATCAGGAAAAGATGAAAGAAGCGGCTCATGAATTCGAAGAAGTGCTTAAAATAAATCCCGCGCCTGAAATTGAGGGAATTCATTTCCTTATGGCATCGGCTTATCGTGTAGCCGGAGATAACGAAAAAGCAATAGGGGCTCTCGAAAAGGGGCTGCAACTGATTCCTGATGACACAAAAATGCTCCAGACACTGGCTCGCTTGCAAGTCGACGCTCAAATGGACGATGCCGCGGTCCGTAATCTCATGAAACTCATTGAGTCCGATCCTGCAGATCTTGCCTCGAGAATGGATCTGGCCATAGTGTATCAACGCAACAATAAGCTGGAGGATGCTGCCGAACAATATGCGATTGTGTCGAAGGCCGCCCCTGATAATTATGCGGCCCATTACAATATGGCCCTCGTATACATGCAGCAGAGGAAATACCCCGAAGCATCTGAAAAATTTGAAGCGGCCGATCGGATTCAGCCGCACAATCCCGTTCTCCTTGAACTGTTAGGCGATGCCTATGCAGGACAGCAGATGCTGGAAAAGGCGATTGATGCTTATACATCCGCGCTGGAAAGTGATACCGAAAAAGGCAAGTTGTTCACAAAGCTGGGATTCGCCTTCTCGAATCTGGATCGGGTGGAAGAAGCCGTAGACGCGCTGGAAAATGCAGTGAAGTTTAATTCTGTAAATCCGGACGTGTTCTATCTGCTGGGCGACTTATACAGTGAACTGGAACAGAAGGACAAAGCGGTTGCGGCATACAGGAAGTCTCTGGAATTAAAGCCGGATCAGAAGGAGGTTCGGTACAACCTGGGAACGCTCTTTGCCGGGGAAGAACGATTTGCGGAATCTCTGGAGGAATTAAAGGCTGCTGTTGAACTCGATCCGCAATACGCTCCCGCGTGGATCAATATCGCACTTGTAAGCCAGAAGCTCGGGCAGGACAACGATGCTATTGAGGCGCACGAAAAAGTCATTGCCTTGGGTCATGGTACGGCTATGAATTACTTTCACCTCGGGGTTCTGTATGCCAAAGCAGATAAACCCGATCCCTCCATCGAGGCATTTGCAAAAGCGGTTGACCTGGACCCCGAAGAGTATCTCCCCCTTTTACTGCAGGAAATTAAAAAGGTGCATTCCGTACTGGATCCTGTGCGATACGACGATAGATTCCGCAGCATCCTTGAAACACAGGCCGAACCATAATCAGAATCAGGTTTTCAATCTCTAAGCCGATTCTTTTTCCTGCCGCGTACTTCTTCTCGATTCCAAAAAGCGATTTAATTCCTCTTTGGATAATCCATAGATGTCCTGCGATAATTCGGGCGGTCGATATTTCCACCTTTTGTGTCCCCATAGCCAGGATTCGGGCTGTTCCCGGATAATGCCCTCAAGTATCTTGTTCAGCATACGGGTATTGATTTCAATGTCACGATCTTTGTCTCCTGAGCGAATGACTTCGACGGGAGGAAGAAACTTTATTGCGTATCGGCCGCGGTGCATCGGGGTCAGATAACCGGGAAGAATGGGCGCACCCGTGCGAAGCGCCAGAAGCACAATGCCTGTTGTTGTCGCCGCGGGCAGTCCGAACAGGTCGGCGAAAATGCCTTCATCCAGGCTCGTATTCTGATCCATGAGTATTCCGACCGTTTCATTTTCCTTGAGGCACTTGAGAATAGGGCGCAGAGCATTCTTTTTATGGATTACCCTGTTTCCCATAGACTCGCGTAAGTGTCGAAGATAGCGATCGAAAAGGACATTATCCAGGGGGCGTGTAACGAAGCTGAGAGGGTATCCGTAAAGCGCATGTGCTGCGGGCAGCAGGTCCCATGCGCTGAAGTGTCCCGTCATGTAAAGGATTCCTTTGCCCTCAGACTGTGCAGACCTGAAATTGTCCAGACCTTTCGCAGAATCGTAATGAACGAGCGATGCTATATTGTCGGGATTCAGGAGCGGCAAACGGCTTATTTCGAGCAGATTCAGTGCGGTGTTTTGGAAGCTTCTACGGGCGATTCCGGC
>JARRLM010000407.1:0-3806 GCA_037386985.1 Acidobacteriota bacterium
TCTCTGGGGCTGGCTGCCCATGTGGGGCATCTTTCTCCAACCTGTAGGGTTCCTGCTCTTCGTAACAGCCGGTATGGCCGAAACCAAGCGCGTCCCTTTTGACCTGCCTGAAGGAGAATCGGAAATCATCGGTTATTTCACCGAATACAGCAGCATGAAATTCGGCGCTTTCTTTATGACGGACTTCGTGGAGACGATTCTGATCGCCACGCTAATTGCCACACTCTTCTTCGGGGGATGGCAGGTCCCGTATCTGCAATCGGACGGATTCCACCTTCCCGGCGGGACATTCATCGCCCTGCAGGCCGTTATTGTCACCCTGCTCCAGGTCGCAGCGCTTGCAGTCAAGGTAGTTTTCTTCTGCTGGTTCCTGTTGGTAATCCGCTGGACTCTGCCACGGTTCCGCTACGACCAGCTCATGCGACTGGGCTGGAAAATAATGCTGCCGATCGCGGTGCTGAATATCTTCGTGACAGCCCTCATCCTGGTTCTGATCGAATAGCTCTAACCCGCATTTCTCCTTCCTTTGTCTCCGTACATGTAGTAGATTTGCATACAATGGCATAATTACTTTTCAAACTGTTGCAGCGACATGCCTAAGAAACAACATAAAGCCACAAGAATGCATGAAAAAAATAATTCGGGGAAAAATCGATCTCAGAAGAGTCAATAGTGGGAAAATACTCCTGACAATCCTGTTTCTAGCCATTATCCTGGCGTGCGGCGCGCAACCTGAAACCACGCAGCAACCGACGAACAACAATCCACCACCCCAACCACCGGATAATCCACCTGTCGACAACAGTCTCTTCAGTATCCCTGCACCTATACCGAATGATCCGAACTGGTCGGAACCTGCCAAAGAACACTACTGGCCCGGCATCGGAATCACTAGTTCAGCTTTTGGGCTCTACAATCCGAATCAACAGCCGGTCGGGGCATTATTCATCGCATATGGAGAGCAACAGGAACCATTGCATGTTCGATACGTGGAAATCCCGGTTCGAACACAGTTCACCGGCCGAATCACGGATATATTTCCATCCGCTTTCACAGGCTGGGCTCAGGCGTACAGTACAGAGCCTACCCAAGGTTCTCAACTCCACGCAAATTCCGTCTCGCGCGGCATCCATCCATCTTTAACGAACGCCGATATCTCGGACGTCATTACAGATTACAGCGACACGCCCTTGCAAGAGCCCGGTAGCGAGACACTTCATATGCTCGTCAATCCATCCCAGTCCGATGCCGAAATCATTGCAACCGGTTTGGACAGTCAAGGCAATGAAATTCAAACCAGTGAGTTCACCATCAAGGCGGGACAAATGGTCGCCCCGGGCATCAGCGACCTGTTTATGCTGAACTCCAGTGAAAGGGCCACGATAACACAGGTTATTTACAATTCAGATTCCTGGATCGGGGGTGTAGGGGTTGTCAAGAATTCCTCAGGTTCCGGATCGGAGAACATCACGGCACATAGCCTCACCGCCCTGCTGCCACCGCGCTACGGCGAAGAGGAAATCTCCTTTATTCGTAATCCCTTGAACTTCCAGGAGAGGGGATTTATCCAATACCACGCTCCTTATGAACAAAGAATTTCATTCAGTCCGATTCTCGAAAGCTACCTTCTGGAACAGGCGAACATAGCGCTGGATATCTCTTCCATCCCGGCCTCGCAGATGTATGAAAGTGTAAATGGACAGCAGGCCTTGCCACTTAAAGCCGACAAAATCTCTCTCACGTGGGATCCGAGCCCTTCCGTCAGTGTTGAGGGTTATAAGATTTACTGGGGGCCGTCATCGGGCAACTATAATGCTCTGCTGGCAACCAGGAAAAAATCCGATTTCAAAATTGCCGACCTGGTCGATGGACAATACTTTATCACCGCTACAGCCTTTCAGGATATTCTTGAGAGCGCTTTCTCCAATGAAGTAAATCTCGTTGTATCAAATGATAATTCCGGCTGTGATGCCAACATAGACGGTATGGTAAATACGGCTGATGTACACGCCATTGTCAGTGCCATCCGGGGAAGTGCCTGTCCAGATTGCGATATTGACGAAAACAGCAAAATCGACCTTGCCGATCTTACTAAAATAATCAACGTAATTCTGGGTTCTACGCCATGCCCTAAATAAATTCTTTTCAACGACAGGGATTCAGGGTAATTCTGGCGGAATATCCGGGGTACGGAGCCCGCAGGGGCAAATCGAGAGAAACAACCCTCGTTGCTGCCGGCCGGGAAACCATACGGATGGCTGCTCAGGAATTCGGCAGTCCGATTTATCTGTGGGGAGAGTCGCTGGGTTGTGGTGTAGCCTGTGCTGTCACAACGAATCCAGACCTGAAAATTGACGGGATTGTTTTACTGACACCCTGGGATACGCTTCCCAGAACAGCGCAATCCCATTACTGGTTCCTCCCCGCTCTCTGGCTTGTCCGCGACCGGTTTGACAATATTCGCAACCTGGAGCAATTCAACGGACCTGTTGCCGTCCTGATGGCGGGCAAAGACAAGGTCATCCCCAACCGCCTGACGCAATCGCTCTACAAAAGCATTCCCTCTCCCAAGAATATGTGGACATTTGAAGGCGCCGGCCACAACAGCTGGCCCGTCGATCCCGATCTTCCCTGGTGGTCTGAGGTCATGGACTTTATCACGGGCAAGCCTTCCATCACTGAAGCAGAAAGCAAATGAGATTCGGCAGCCGGCTATGATATGCTAGGTCGCGCAAATCAAGCATTCCAGATATGTCGATGCTGAAGAAATCATAGCTCCCGCGTTAAAGGAGACCTGTAAAAATGGCTGATAACAGTACCGGTGACGGGGCATTTTATGGATGGATCAACCTGGCGGTTGTAGGCGTTATAGGCGTTATAGGGGGGTTTTACATCGCCTCTTTCGGCTATTTTATGCCTTTCCTCATTAAAGAATTCGACTGGCTTTATGGAACCATTTCCTGGGGAGCAACCATCAATTTAATTGCAATGGGATTTTGCGGGCCTGTTGCAGGTTTCTTTATTATGAAATTCGGCGCAAGGCGCGCCATCGTTCTGGGTAATCTCCTGGGATCTGCCGGATACTTCCTCCTCTATTTTCATACGCATCTCTGGCAACTGTTTCTGGGCCAGGGACTGCTCGTCGGTACGGCTGCGGGACTGGGAGGCATGCTGGCTACAACCTTCATTGAGGCTTATGGATGGCGCAATGCATACATGGCCATATCTTTGCTGGTACTGGTGTTTGCAGTGATTATTCCGGGAATACTGATCAGGAACAAACCGGAAGATCTCGGGCAGGTCCCGGACGGCCCGGCCCGTTTAAAGATTCCTGCCGATGATCAGAAACCCATAAAACCGATAGCTTCCTATAAAACACCCGTAGACTTTACTACCGGAGAAGCCATACGGACACGCTGTCTGTGGCTGCTGATTGCCTATTACATCATGAATATGCTGACCATGAATGCATTGATGGCGCATCAGGTAAATTATCTTATAGATATTGGATTCAGTGCTATGATCGCATCTTTCGCCTTAAGCGTTATGGTCGGCCTCATGACATTCAGTCAGTTCGCCACCGGCTTTCTCGGCATGAAATTCAACATCCATTCCATCGCTGTCGGGGCTGAAGTTCTTAAAGCCATCGGAATTGTTATTCTCGTTTCAACCAGGTCCCTTCCATTTGTCTTTGTTTATATGATCATTCTTGGATTGAGCTTTGGAGCCATCATAGTCTCAATGATGAATATGCTGCCGAATTACTTCGGTATCTCACACTATCCGAGTATCATGGGATTCGCCCG
>JARRLM010000408.1:0-544 GCA_037386985.1 Acidobacteriota bacterium
CCTCTATTTTCTCTAGGCGGTTTGATTCAAGTTTGGTAAGAGATACCAATGAGTTCCAGAAAAAAAGAATGGTTCGACGACAACATCTTCTGGCAAGAACTCTATCCCTTCATGTTTCCTGAACAACGATTTACCGACGCCCCTATCGAAACACAAAAGGCGATATCTATAGCCAAGCCTAATGGAAAGGCCGTACTGGATCTATGCTGCGGCCCCGGCCGCTGTTCCATTGCTCTTGCCAAAACCGGATTTAAGGTGACCGGTGTTGATAGAACCAGGTTCCTTCTGAACAAAGCCCGAGCAAAAGCAAGGGAAGCCAAAGTCAAGATTGAATGGGTGCAGATGGACATGCGCGATTTCGTTCGCCCGGAAGCCTTCAATTTGACGCTCAGCATGTTCACCTCGTTCGGCTATTTCGACAACAAGAGTGAGGACCTGGAAGTTCTTGAAAACATCCTTACAAGCCTGATGGCCGGAGGAGTATGTCTGATCGATGTTACCGGCAAGGAGTGGTTATCGAAAATCTTTCAGCCAACGAGATCGG
>JARRLM010000408.1:579-3756 GCA_037386985.1 Acidobacteriota bacterium
GCCAACGAGATCGGACGTCCTGCCTGATGGTACGGAGGTCATTCAGAAGGCTGAGATATTTGACGACTGGACTCGAGTCCGTAACGAATGGATCTTAATCCGAAAAGGAAGAGCGAAAAGCTTCAAGTTCCATCACACCATCTACTCTGGGCAGGAACTGAGAGATCGAATGGAGCAAACGGGTTTCACTGACGTAAAGCTGTTTGGCAATCTCGACGGCGACGAATACGGGCCGGATGCCCAACGCCTGATTGTCGTTGGCCATAAGCCCAAAAGAGCGAAAAAATAAACCCGGAACCTAATCATGCTTCCCGGAGAGAACAGAATCTTCCAATGAATGTATTGCGCCTATTCGTCAATGTGACAATTCCTGTTTTGAAAACGTTTGTCCCGTTGACGGACGCCTACAACCGCCGACAAGTAAAATTCCATGAGATTAACCGCTGACACACGCCGACAACCGCTGACAATTATAATTCTCTGAAATAAACAGGGGCAGATTGAAACATACCTGGCATGGAATTGATCCATGCAGAAACCACCGGACCGCTTATCGACCTGTTCTTTGATGTTCACCGTAGCCTGGGGCATGGTTTTCTCGAACGGGTATATTCAAATACTATGGTTGTTGCGGGAAAACGGATTGGATTCGATATCAAGCAGGATGTTCCGATTCAGGTTAGGTTTGAGGAAACTGTTGTAGGTAAATACCAGGCAGACCTGTTGGTGAACCATGCTGTGATTATCGAATTGAAAGTGTGTCCTACCCTTCTGCCGGAGCATGAAGCGCAGCTGCTGAATTATCTCAAGGCAACACACTACGAAGTGGGATTGCTTTTAAATTTCGGAGAGAAGCAGCGGTACAAGAGGATGGTATTCGAGAATGCCCCGAAAGGAAATCTTAACTGGATTAACCGCTGACGGACGCCGACATATAAAATTTATATATTTCAGCGTGTGTCGGCGTGTGTCAGCGGTTAAATTTAGTGTATGTCAGCGTTCGTCGGCGGTTAAATTCCGTGTATGTCGGTGTGTGTCAGCGGTTAAATGCAGCATGTGTCGGCGGTTTGAGGAAGAATTTCCAAAACCGGGGGTTTATTCTTCCTTACACCGGATATGCCGCCGCCTGCCAACTGTATTTTTATTCGTATCGAAGGGCTTCGATCGGATCCAGAAGTGCAGCTTTGCGTGCGGGCCAGACGCCGAAAACAAGCCCGATGACGACAGAAACGGTCAAAGCGGAAATAATGGACCATACCGGAATCAAAGAGGGCAATGACGGCGCAAGGATCCTTATCAGCAAACTTCCTGTCAGAGCCAGGATAATGCCCAGGATTCCCCCAACCCCTGTGAGAGTCATCGCTTCCAAAAGAAACTGTAAAACAATATCCCTCTTGGTAGCGCCAATCGCTTTTCTGACCCCGATTTCCCTGGTTCTTTCAGTAACAGATACGAGCATGACATTCATCACTCCGATGCCGCCGACGAGCAAACCGATGCTGGAAATGGCAACGACACCTATTGCTATAACACTCGTAATAGAATCGAATTCCTGAATGAAGCGATCGGAGGTCGTCAGGGCAAAATTATTGTCTTCGGAAGGTTTGACCCGACGCCGAACACGCAGGAGACTTTCAACTTCTTCAAGGGCCTTCTCCCTTAATCCGGATCTGGCCTGAATAAACAGTATGCGCATATCGTTCCACGGCAGCATCTTTTGAAACGTGCTATAGGGAATTATTACAGTACTGTCTCCCTCCCCTCCGATCATGCTCGTTTTACTTTTTTCAGTTATGCCCAGAATCCTGAATAGACGACCGTTGATCAATATCTTTTTGCCGATCGGATCGGTATCGGCAAACATAGCTTCGGCGGCATCCGGTCCGATTACGACAAGGGGCAAACGATGAGCGTTTTCAGACTGGGTGAAAAACCGGCCTCTATCGAGTTTGATATTCGCAACAGACCCATAATTGAACGGCGTTCCCATAAAGTCAAAGCTTCGCAGGCTGTTTCCTTTATAGGAGATATTTATCCGGGTTCCGGAAGGCATTTCCCGCCAGCTTACATCCTCCACCGAAGGGCATAACGCTTTAATGGCCTCTGCATCTGCGATCGTCAGAGGCTTCCGTTTTCTTTCCTCCTGAGACCTGCGTCCATGGCTGAGTCCCATGTTCATATGAAACGCATAAATATTGTTGATTCCATAATCCTCTACCTGGGTTACAAGCTCATTCCTGGCACCCGATAAAATAGAGGAGATTAAAACGACAGTTACGATCCCGACAATAATCCCCAAAATAGTCAAAAAAGAACGAACTTTGTGCTCCAGGATTGTATCCAGGGCCATGTTAAGATTTTCCTTGTAATATATCATCGGACCCCATCCCATGGAAAAAGGTTGCGAATCTGTATGGCCGCCTTCGAAATGACAATTCCTCCTTCTCGGTTACTCTCTCATCAGGGCCACAATCGGGTCGAGCTTTGACGCCTTAAATGCAGGGTATAAGCCCGAAACCACTCCGATCCCCCCTGATGACAATACTGCAAAAATTATGTAGGACAGCGTAATGAACATTGGAACGGGGGTGTAGGAAATAATGATGAAGCTTATCAGATAGGCTACCAGCACACCAATGATGCCGCCAGTTGTAGCTAAAAGCGCCGATTCCACCAGGAACTGGAAAAGTATATCCTTTCTCCTTGCTCCCAGAGCCTTACGCATTCCGATTTCCACAGTTCTCTCGGTTACGATAACCAGCATGATATTCATAACGACAATGGCTGCGATAACCATCGAAATAGCAATGACCGGTATGATAACTACCGTAATCACAGCGATTAACTTGTCTATCTCCTCCTGAATATCGGTGAGGGCCAGGAGACTGAAATCGTCGTCCTGGTTCGGTCTTAGTTTGTGGCGCGCCCTCAAAATTTGACGCACTTCATCCCTGGTATAGAAAAAAGTCTCCTTGGCGGGAGATTTCACACGGAATGCAATCTCCTGGCGCGTTCCATATTTCTTCATATACGCGGTGAATGGAATATAAATACCGTTGTCCGTAGAACTTCCAATCAGGTTGCTGCCTTTTTTCGCTTCTATCCCGACAACCGTGAATTTATCCCCTCCGATTCTTATCGTTTTCCCTATAGCATCAACGGGGCCAAACAATTCAT
>JARRLM010000409.1:0-4984 GCA_037386985.1 Acidobacteriota bacterium
CCTCTGTGGGGTGTGCGGTTAATACCAATTCTATGGACAGGGTCTCGAGGAGACGGGATATATCCGCACCGGACAACCCGCGTTGTTTCAGATATGCCACCGCAGCTTCAATAGATTCAGCCGGCGGTTCGGGATACGCTTCGTTTTTCTGATCGATCAAGCGGCTCGTATCCACCAGTTCCTCCGCCAGGTTCACCAGATCGAAATATACGGTGAAAGCGGATGCTACGGGACGGGCATATTCTATGGACATTGCTGCGATCGAGTCCCGTAACCGGTCGGCGGCTGCAGGGTCGCCTGCGCGTCGCGCCTTGGCGTCCGCGCGGATACTTTCTTCAACGTTAAAGACGGCGGGGGACTCTATTTCCGAAATGACCTGTCCCAGCATATCGCCGACAAGATGAATGACCTTGGAAATGTCCATTTACAAAATAATGTAACAAGGCGATTGGGCTATTGCAATCTTCAACCGGCGTAAGGCCTTCCGCTCAGGATACGATAGATGGTAAAATCAGACTCATTTCCTATCGGACGGTACGTGTATTTTTTCGGCAAACAGAAATTCTTATTACTTTGCACGTGCACAGCATGTAACATAATTATAGGTGAACCGTTATGAGACATTATAAATACATTTCGATCGGTTCTCTGTGGATTCTGACGTTCGGATCTCTCCTCTGCTCTCCTGCCGTTTCCGGGGAAACAACGAGTCGTGTCTGGGTTGTCGGGGACGCACAGAGCATCGAGTACGATCCGTCTACCTGGGACGTTGTCCGCAGGATAGAAATCCCGGAGAATTTCTTCAGGAATCCCGACGGACTCCAGATCTCTCGTTCCGGCGCCATGATATTTTCTCCCGATCCCTATACCATTTCCGGAGTGTCAACTAATGGTTCCGAATCCGGCAAAGTATGGCTATGGGATGGTTCGACATCTTCGTCTCTGGATCTCGGATGTATCCGGGAAATTGTATCCAGCGTCGAATGCAGGGAATCGATCCATGAAAGCTGCCCCCGGATCGCGCTGTCATCTGACGGACAAAAGTTATTCTGGTTTGCCAACGAATTCGAGAGGGTGAAACAGGTGGACGGACCCGATATTTCGGTCTCTACCACATTTCGCGTCTGGCAAACGGATCTTTCGGGTTCCGATCCCGTACAGCTTGGGAATTTTTCCTTCCCACCCTGCAGCTGTGAAACGGGAGTTTGTATGGAAACCTGTCCGAAGGCAGAATTCTGGTTTCGCCCGGACGGCATCGATGACTTCTTCATCGTCCAGCACTTTATCGAGGGCCAGCTCGAAAGCACATCCCTGGACAGTTTTATTTATAGGAAGAGTGGGGAAGAATGGTCATCCTCCGGGTTCGATCAAGATTTCGATACTATCCTGGATACAGACGCAGGCGGAGATACGGTCGTGTGCGCGATCCGCGATTCGGGGTGCTGCGGGTGGGACAACGACAGCAGCGACCGGACGATTCTCTCATCGAAAGGCATAATCCGATCGATTTTCGACGAAAGAGAAAAATTCTCGAATTCCAATTACGACGTCAGTTTCTATACATCAAAAGCCCGGCTGTCTCCGGATGGATCGCACATTGCCGTTAATACAGCCTCAACGCAACGAGAGAGCGATGCAATCCGTTTATCCAGTACGGGCAGAGAGAATTCGAATGAACTGGCACGCATTCAGGCAGCCATTAAAGCCATGCCTTCCGTCGAAGTGATTCAGACTTCCGGCTCCGACACTCCCCTGGTATCGATCCCCAATGCATCGTTGGCCGGCTGGTTGAATATACAGGAAGTTCTGGTTGTCCGGGAAGGCGTCTTAGTCCGGTGCGATATTTCCACGAACGGATGCAGGAATACTCCTGTCGCTGTGAAGAAGGATTCGATCATCTTCATTCGCTGAAAGAGACGACAGCGCCCGGTTGGTATCTTTGACCTACTCTTTTATCAGGATTCCTTCTTCTACCCGGTATTACCGCTCGTGGCAGCGCAGGCACAAGGATGCCCTGCTCCCTTTCAGCAGTTGCGGGCTGGACGCGTCTGCGTGGGCAAAGTGGCACGAAAGGCAGTTGAGTTCGGCTCTGTCATCAGCTGCGGGAATGTAGACAGGATGCCCCTCGATAGGGTGTCCCGTTCCATTTTGGGACAATCGCAGGGGCTTCAGTCTCTTGAATGAATTCTGCAGCAGGAGAACCCGTCCTTCAAACAGTAAAAACGGCTCCCGGTCGAATCTTATCTTCTCCGCGTTCTCACCGTGGCAGCTTATACAAAGTTCGTGAACAGGCGCGTGCAGGTCGTTCGGGATATCCGATGCATGCGCGTCGTGGCAAAAAATGCACGACTGGCGAACGGGATCGTGCACGTACTTTTTCCCGGCCGTCAAATCCAGGTGGCACCTGTCGCACAGATCAGGTTCCGGCTTTTTCAAAAAGTATTTCTGGTTGGTTGCATGGGCATCGTGGCATTCCACGCACGACGAATCGGTTTGTATCAGGGACTGGCCCTTTGCGACGATATTGTGGCGGCTTTTCGCGTTTTCGATATACGTTTTGATCTCCAGGTGACATCCGTTGCACAGCTCCTCGATATTGGGAGCAACCAGCTGTACTTTCCCGCCTACCGGAGCGGCATGGCACGCCGCGCAATCCCGCACGCTGAAGGGGCCGTGGGAAAAATCCGGTATCCGCTTCGCCGAATTGGACGCGTGGGGTTCATGGCAGCTGGAACATTTGGCTTCCGAGAAAAGCTGATCGCTGTGAACGGCCGACAACTCCTTCTCCGATTGTGTGTGGCATTCAAGGCAGAGGCCGGGTTCCTCGGTTTTCAGGTAGTGGACCGGCACCTTGTGGCGGTTGCTCGTCGGGGTGATTTCGCGGCAATCCAGATGGCATGCGAGGCAGCCTTCTGAGAGCCCTCCATGAACGAATTCCTTCTGCAGCGCCACGGCTACCGGATTGTGGCATTTTAGGCATATGTTGTCGACCGTTCCCTGTTCCGATTGCGCGGCGGGCAGAAATGCGCACGCAACCAGAAAGGCCGAAAGGAGGATTGAATATCCGCGCAAATTCGAAAATCCTATGAAACGACTCACTCTGTTTTTATCTGGCATGGACTGCAACTTTATTTTGTAGGATCCGCCTGGATCTCATGTATCAGGTTACGGTTCTCCGACTCCGCCCGGTTGCCTTTTTCCCGCCATATCCAGGCCAACCCGGCCGCGACATCCGGATTCTCCCGGTCAAGACTGTAGGCCTTCTCGAGGCATTCTCTGGATTCTTCCACCTTTCCCAATTCGATCCGGCAGTAGCCCAGGCTCACCCAGGCGGGCCGGTATTCGGGATGGTCCTCGACCAGTTGTGCCAGCAGATCCTCCGCGCGCTCTCTCAGGCCTTTCTTGAGGAACTGCATGGCAAGGCCATAGCGGCGGATCGCTTCGGGCGAACCTTCGGGAAGGGCGACCACGGGCTGCTTGCGACCGTATATTTCATCGAGCTGTGCTGTAAGATAGGCAATTCCCTCATGGGAGAAGCCGGCTTCCTTGTATTTCACTTCATGATCCGAGCTCAGCACCACCAGGGTCGGAAGCGCTATGATCTTGTATGCGGCAAAAATCGAGCGATCCAGGTCGAGCAGCGCTGCGACCGGACGGCCGCAATGCTCCAGTACCGACTCGATCTCCGCCAGGTCGTGCTCTCCGGAGACTATAGTGACCAGATGCGTATCTTCATAGGCGGATTGAATCGCGTCGGCGACTTCACACACCGCATTGCGCGCGCGCTCGGCTTCGGGCCGCCAGAAGAGTACAACCGTCGCCTTTCCTGAAAATTCATCCAGTGTGCGAACGTTTCCCTCGATGTCCGCGGCTTTGAAGTCCGGGGCTGTCTGGTCTACACCGATTGCACACACAGCCGGCACTGCAGCTGACACGAGAATCAGTATCCCTAAGGCTACACGAAACATCATAAACTACCTGTCTTTCTCAGTCCGGCGGTCATATTCCTGTGGAACATGGCAGCCGGAATTACAACTGCCGCCATTGTCGGTCTTTTTAAATCCTACCGGGAGGTTCCACGTCCCAAACGGCACGGTTACCCGGATATGCTTGGGCAACGCACTCGCGTGGGTTTCATGACAGGACCGGCAGGTTCTTCCCTTCGGGACTTTGTTGACGTGTACAAAATGAAGATTGCGATCCCCGTCGCGAAATCCGGTAAGCGTTGTGGCGCGTGCTTCAGTCACCAGCGACGAATCGTGACATCGGAAACAAAGATCGTATTTTGACTTGTCGAATGAAGTGTAAAAATCCTTCGGGTAATCATCCGTCAATAGCCGGAAATAGGCCGAACCGTGAGGCCGGTGGCATCCTGAGCATTCTTTTTCCTGTATAGGGCCGTGGTGCACCGGGTTCTCGGCAAGCAGCTCTCCCATGTGCGCCAGTTCATATCGATCCACCGTGATGGTCCCGTCGTGGCATTTCAGGCAGACATCAATGCCGTCGGCAACGAGCAGCCTCTCGTCGTCGGCCATGTGGGCATCGTGGCAGTTCAGGCAGGAGGGGGGGTCTATAACGGGAGCATGTTTTACGGACGCTTTTTGATGTTCGTCCAGAATTTCCTGATGGCATTCCGTGCAGAATTCGAGCGTGGCCGACCTCAATTCAAAAGGATAATCGGATGCGTGGGCGGCGTGACAATTGGTGCAGCCATCCACAACCGCTTTGTGCTGGAATCTTGCATTTCTGAGTCGTGCATCCATTTCCGCGTGACAGGTCAGGCACATCTGTTTTCCGGCCGTGCCTGCCAGTTCCGACGGATTGCTTCCGTGCGGATCGTGGCACGCAACACAGGCTCCGACGGCAACCGGTCCGTGGACATAGTTGCCTTGGAATTTATCCTTGGCATGGCACTTGAGGCAGAGTTGCTCGGATGCCTCCGTCAGTCGCGAGGATCCCCCGGCAGCCGGAACGTCATGGCAGA
>JARRLM010000410.1:0-3169 GCA_037386985.1 Acidobacteriota bacterium
CCGACGGAAGCATTTTTCTACCGGCCGGACTCGTCGTCCAGCAGGGAGGGCCGGATGCCACCGGCCGGCGCTTTTCCAACAACCTGGATACCTACGGTTTTATTAACGCCGCGGTCGGTGACCGGATCTATGTCGCCAGTTCGTCGGAAGATCGCACCTATGGTGCCGTGGTGGGTGCGGACGGCGCCCTGAAGGACCTGCGCCCCCTGGCCGAGCGCGGCGGCGAGAGCGTCGCCGTCGGTCCCGATGGCAATATCTATATTGCGAACGGACAGATCTTCGTCTACAACCCGGAGGGGGAACAGATCGCGCGCATCGACGTACCGCAGCGCCCGATCGACATTATCTTTGGCGGCAATGACGGCCGCACGTTGTACATCCTCGCTCATCGTGCGCTCTACTCGGTGGAGGTACGCGGCTCGGAACAGTAGCTGACCTGTAGGAGGGGGAAGCGGCGTGACGGTCATCGTAGAGGTGTGGTGTCGACAATGCGCCGAATCGGCCAAGGAGTGAGGCCCATGTTGAATTTTGATGCCGCAGACCCGGAAAAAGTCGGATTGAGTTCGAGTCGTTTGGAATGGATTGGACTCGTGATGCAAACGTATGTAGAAAGCGGCAAAATCATCGGCTTGTAGACATTGATTGCACGTAAAGGCCGGGCCGTACACTTTAACCGGGTTGGGTTGATCGGGATTTTAACGGACCAGTCCATGATGCAGTTTGATATACCTGAAAAGGAACTCCAGGTTCCGGCCTACCAGGCGTTGATTGACTGAAGGAGGAATATGAATATCAGATTTGGATACACAATCATTTATGTCTCATCCGTTGAGGAGGCACTGGACTTTTACAAAAGAGCCTTTGGGTTTGAAACAAAAATGATTCTCGATTCCAAGGAATGGGGGGAACTGGATACAGGAGATACGACATTGGCATTCGCCGCTCACGAAATGGGCAGGATCAATCTGGACGACAAATACCAGAAAGCAGATATCAACGAGCTGCCTTTCGGAATTGAATTGTCATTCATCACGGATAACGTCCAGGCCGCCTTCGACAAAGCGGTGGCTGCCGGAGCCATACCGATCCGGGAACCATCGGAAAAACCGTGGGGACAGACCGTAAGTTATGTCAGGTCAATGGATGGAACCGTCATTGAAATAGCCACACAGGTCGGCGGATGACAAGCCCGCATTTCTCAGAGGGTTTCGTAGCGAGGCGGTGCAGAGGGCCGTGGATACAAGGCGCGCGACCGAAAACCCCGGAGGCGTACTTGACAGTACGTCGAGGAGTTTGAGGGAGCGCGCGCATAAAAACCATGCGTACGCAGTAGACATGGTCCTCTGTGACGCCGCAGTAGAAACCTTGTGAGAAATGCGGGCCAGGAACCGTCATGGAATTCAACCCTCCGGCGAAGCGATTCAGGCGTTCGCCTGAAAGCAGGCAGTACATTGCTATCGGAATGAGTGGGACAACAACAGGCAGTTGGTAACGAATAAATTTACCAGGGAGGCCTAAAAATGGTGGAATCCAAATACGAAAAATATGTGATAAGGAAACCGGCGGTAATTGAACGCGTAGGCGACGAGTACATCGACAAAATTCCGGAAACGGATGTAATTCCCGTCTGGAGCGATGTGGACACCGGTCCGAGAGTTATTTTCTCCAACGACTTCATTAAAGGTGCAACCACAAAAGTTGAATATGGCTTCCTTACCGGCGACAAGATCGTCGGGAACGGGGAGGATTTCAACCCGCACAAGCACGACTACGAAGAGATATTTCTTTTCCTCGGCACCGATCCTGATGACACGGGTAAGCTGGGGGCCGAAATAGAATTCTGGCTGGGTGAGGGAGATGATCTGGAGAAAGTGGATATCACAACATCCTCGGCCGTGTATGTGCCGGCGGGATTGGCCCATTTCCCGCAAGTATGGAAGAATGTCCGGCGCCCGGTGATGACCATGGTAATTATGCCGACCACGGGTGAACGCAACCTCCAAATGATCCCCATGGAGGAGCATCTTAAGAGAACCCTGTCCGGGAGCTGAACCGATGAGCCGAAACCAGCAGACTTTCATTGAAAAAAGAATTGTCTCAAACGAGAACATTCCCGATCGGCTTTTTGCGTGTTTTGCAAAAGCTTCTCCTGAAGCATCGGCAGCTTTAGGTCCGATATATGAAACCGGAGAGAGTATTCCGGATACACTGGCCAAGCTTCACAGGCGACACCTCACATACAACTATGAACTTGGGGAAAACAATCTTATCTGGGAAGCAGGACCGTCGGCCGACTCCAGCCGGATACTCAATATCTATGCAACTTCGGATATGGAATCCGCCCGGAAACTGATGGCGGAAGATCCATTTTTTAAGGCGGATCTTTTCAGCGATACCTAGTGGATGGAATGGTCCGTCCATACTCCCTACTGGAAAATCGGCCAGCCGATGCGAGGAATTATTGAGGGGTTGGCGATGGGAAACGGCGCCATACCCGCGTGCCCTCCCGGAATTGAACCGACAGTATCCGTAATCAATGTGGAAAATGTGACGCCCCGGAAACTAATCGTATCTCTCTGTAAGGCAGACGCTGCCCGCATCAGGCAGATCGAAGAAAATGATAAAGCGAATAAGCCGATCCCGTCTTTTCTAGTACAACACGCTTTTAATCGGCTGGGGCCCGGAGGCACAACCGCAATGGGATACGATTGGGAGAGCGGCCCTTCGGCGGATTCCCTTTATGATCTGACTGTCTTCTCAGTCGGATCGATGGAGATGGCCCGGCTGCTCAGGGAAAACGATCCCTTCACGCAAAACGGCCTTTTTTATGATCCGGATTATTTTGAGTGGTACATCCACACGCCGTTCAGAAAAGCATCCCCGGCCCGTCGAGAAATCCTGCTACACTTATTGGCGCAGTCCGGGATTGATTTGTAAAACGTTAGCCTAGTATGCTGACTCGGAAATAGCTTCACACTAAAATTCAGATTTTCTTTTAATTTGGGAATTCCGAGATACTACAAGTTTTTCTACTTTTATAAAGGAATATCAATTGAACGACAACGTCCGTGGAGTGCGGCAGAAAGCTGCCGCCTTGTTTCGCCTTGTATGTAACGAAGGCGGCAGCAAGGAGACGGTCTCAAAACTCTCAGGCTTCATTATTCGATGG
>JARRLM010000411.1:0-3166 GCA_037386985.1 Acidobacteriota bacterium
TTTTCAGATTGTCCAGGTTGAAAAGCATTCCTCCTCCCGGTTCCTGACAGCCATTGTTTCGACTTCAGTGATTTTTTAGTCGTTTATCTTGAGCCTCATGACAAACAGGACCGGCGAATCGTTTTCCTTCACAACAAGGAATGAAACGGCCGTGCCCTCCTGTTCGTCCAGGATGTCCCTGCGGTAGTCCGTCAGGCCCGAAAAGTTTTTCCAGATGCCTTCCCCGAGCTTGATCTCCTTACAGTCTTCAGTGAACTTCACTCCGTCGGCGGCCGGTAGGGAATCCGGTTTGTGTTCGACCATGGCATCCAGGTATTGCGTGATGAATCCTCGGAGTCATTCCCGATCGCAGGATTCGTCCGGCATGGGAGATGCAAATCCCGTTTTCGAATAATAGCCGAAACCGCATAGAAGCATCAATGCAACGACAACCGGTGTTATTCTCCTGATCATTGGTTTCTCCTTATCTGTAATTCCTCTTTAAAAATCGAATTCAGGATAGAAACATTTCATGAAGCATGAATGGTCCCTGTGAATATTTATCCATGACTACTCGGTCGATTATGCCACATTCTTCCCAGTCGGCAAGCATAAGCGGATCGGAAAGTGAATGAAATGAAAATCCGTATTTTGCCGTTCCCCCAAAAGTGATTTTTACACCGGCAGGAACACAACGGTCTGTGAATCGTGTCTTCAGGATTGAATGACTTTGATAAGGAATCGGAATAATCATAGGTGGATTTTGGATTGTAAATTCGTTACTATGACCTCGCGATTTACCTTACCGCGCAGGAAACCACGGAGAGGTGCTGGAGTGGTTGAACAGGGCTGCCTGCTAAGCAGTTGTACTGGCAACGGTACCGGGGGTTCGAATCCCCCCCTCTCCGCCAGTGAATAACGAATTGATTATAAAGTACTTAGGCCTCCTACGCTACCCTAAAATATATTCCCTATGATACGATTTGTCGGATTGCTCATGCTATAACGAGGCTATTTCCCGCTCTGAATTTGAAAGTAAGGAATATGAGTAATATAGCTAGTCTTACAATCCAAGACTTAGGTTACGAACAATTTTTCGAATCCAACCGTAGAGGAATGGGATTGGGTGAATACAAGATCGCTCGGGTTATCAGCGAACACAAGGAAGCCTATAGGGTTAAGAATGAGTGCGGCGAATATCTGGCCAGAATAACCGGCAGACAGGTTTTTAATGCATCTTCACCTGAAAATTATCCTGCCGTCGGCGATTGGGTGGCAATCACTCAACTGAATTCAGAGCAGGCCGTGATCCAAGCGCTTTTGCCCAGAAAAACCGTGATGAAAAGAAAAAATAATGACAGGAACGAAGCCCAGATCATTGCAGCAAATATTGATGTCGCCTTCATTATTGAATCGGTAGACAGAGACTTCAATCTGAATCGTTTTGATAGATACTTTGTCATGGCTCGTGAAGGAGGAATTCTACCCGCAATCATATTGAATAAAATAGATTTGATCTCCGCTGAAGAGTTGAACTTAAAAAGAACCCTGATTCAGAGACGGTTCAAAGGCATTGATTTTATACCAACCAGCATCGTAACCGCCGAAGGGTTGGACCAATTGATGATGCATCTGGAGAAAAGCAGGACTTATTGCTTTCTTGGATCATCCGGTGTCGGCAAATCATCGCTTATCAACAAATTACTCGGCCGGACCACCATTCGGACCGGAGATATCAGCACCTACTCGGGTAGAGGAAGGCATATAACCACCAGCAGGCAAAGATATTTCCTGGACGGCGGAGGGTTGGTTGTTGATAATCCGGGAATGCGAGAGTTGGGGATGACGGATGCGGAGACCGGAATTGATGCAGCCTTTGACGAAATTTCTTCTCTTGCGAAAGAATGCAAATATTCAGATTGTACGCATGTTAACGAACCCGGATGCGCAGTATTGTCGGCGTTGAAATTCGGCCATCTCGATAAAGGCAAATATCATAATTATCTTAGTCTTAAAAAAGAGACCTCGTTTTATGAAATGACCGAGTCAGAAAGAAGAAAAAAGGATCGCCAATTCGGCAAATTCTTCAAGAAAAGTAAAAAAGATCTTAAGAGATTAGGCCATAAGAATTATTAGCAATTGCAGAATTCTACTCAGTCTCTCCTTCTTCCTAAAACAAAATCTGATTGACCGTGAACACTTTGTTGAAAAATCCTACGGGAAATACACCTGTCTGTCTTGCTGACGCTATATTAATTGAAACTGATAGAATCGAGTGTATCGGAATCAATCTGCCTCTTGATCCAGCGGCAGGTTCGTAAAATCTTCATCAAAGGTGATGGCGCAGAGGTATGCCAACACTTTATCAATCGAATGTACATTGCAGCGAAGTATCCGCCCTTTGATAGGGTAGACCGCTTCTTCAGTGACGATTCGGAGGGAAACTCTGGATCCGAGCGACATCTGCTTCTGAGTTTCTATCAGGGCTCCTCTTCTGGAAATGTTAATCAGCTTCATTCCAGGTCCTCCAGCTATATGGACACTTTTTAAGGAAGGAATGGCAGAAGCATCAAAACGAGGCGCTTTTCTGCGATTGACAACATTTTTCTGCTCCATTAGCTACCTCCTTTTTGAATTTTGTTGGTCTTTACTGCCTTTGTCATGCAAATGAATTTCTTTGCATATGAAATTGCTATTTAGAAAATTCCCTAATTACTTTCGAACGATAATACAGATTCACGATATTGCCAATAATTCACGCACACAGCGTTCTACAAAAGGAAACGCCCGGAGTAGATTATTTCCTGTCTGCCTTGTTGTAAAAAATTCGACTCCATAGGACGCTTTAATCAATAAGTTTGTTTATGTAAGGAAGGCTGTAATCCACCACTATATATAAAAATAAAACAGACAGCATGAGCAGCAATGTCCGAACAATCCTCTGCCTGGCTTTTTTGATATACAGGGTTCGGCGGAGACGGCTTACAAAATCGTATTGAATCCTAAACTGTTCTTCCAAACGCATAAAATCCTATGGAGCAGAATCTTTTAACGCCCCCACAAACACAGATGCACGCAGGCGAGATATACTATCGGCTATTGTTGTTAATGCTTGGTGGGCCATATACCTTTGATGTTTAAATCTTTTGCGCGAGACTTAAGTTCGACACTCAAATTTTAATTGCCC
>JARRLM010000412.1:0-3161 GCA_037386985.1 Acidobacteriota bacterium
GTCGGATCGCCTTCACCCGTTTTTTTGATAAGAGCGGCACGCGCGCTATTATCGTATTCAATTTTATGAACGGTCCGGCTTTCCTGGTCCAATTTTCAACCTCGAATCCCGATGATGGTTTCTGTATTTATAACCGGATGAAGCTGGTTGCAACCGCACTGATACCACACCAGCACGTTCGTTCCTCCTCAGAGAGGATTCAAATATTACAGTTTATCCACTTTTCTAATTCCGGTGACTGTCACCACTGTCACCGTAATTTATTAATTTATTCATTAAGTGAAGAACGGGCAAGAAAAATGCGGATTTATTTTCCATTTGAATCTTGGTGCTTGCATCCGGTGTCCGGATTCCTGCATAGTCAACCTATGGCGAACAGTCTGTACGCAAAGAATTACAGGGCGATCCTTTATCCTCCATATCAGGGGTGTAAATGAGCCCTTTTCGGTTTATACACACATCGGATATTCATCTGGATACCAGCTTTTCAGGATCGGGATTCCCCTCGAGGCTGGGAGATCGAAAAAGGGAAGCTATTCGCGGTACCTTCCGACGGATTATTGAGGATGCCCGTCAGTATAAGGCGGACCTGGTTCTTATTGCCGGGGACCTTTTCGAATCGGAGCGGGTAACTCCGGACACCGTCGAGTTTCTGAAGCAACAGTTTGAGGCTCTTCGGCCCAGCCGGGCATTTATCGCCCCGGGCAACCATGATCCCTTTATCCCCGGATCTCCCTACAAAGAGGAATTGTGGCCCGATAATGTTCATATCTTCGATACCGAGGAGTTTCGATCGGCAGAAATCCCTGAACTTGGTGTTTGCGTGACCGGGTTCGGATTTGAACACCCGCACCTGGAGGAGCGTCTTTTCCGGAAACTTCCCGCACTGTCGAATGAATATTTCAATATTGTGGTGTCGCATGGATCCAATATAGGGCGGATTCCCGCCGGGAAATCAAAGCATGGACCGTTTGCGATCGAGGATCTTGCCGGCAAAAATGTACATTACTGCGCGTTGGGACACTATCACCAGCAGCATCGGCTGCCCAATACGCTGGACGATACTCCCGTCTGGTACTCGGGCATTCCCGAAGGGCGCGGCTGGGATGAACCCGGTTCCTGCGGTTACCTGTTCGGCGAATTTTCTGATGGGAATCTGCATGTCGAGAACAAGACCTGCAACCAGTATGCGCTGAATACGCTGGTCATAGATTGTGATTCCTTCTCAACCCGGGAGCAGATTCTGGATGCCGTTGTCAGCAAGCGCGAAATTCTTTTCGATTCGAGCACCATCCTGCGCGTTCAACTTGCGGGCGCGCTGGATCCAAAGCTGGATCTTTCCATCTCGGAACTTGACGAGAGGCTGGCCGGAGAGGCTCGGTATATCCAGTGGGAAGATTCTACCCCTCCTGCTTTGGATTTCGAGTCCCTTGCCGGGGAGAAAACGCTTCGAGGCAAGTTTGTCCGGAACATGAATGACCGTATCGCCGCTGCATCTGATGAAGAAAAGGTACGCCTGGAGCGTGCCCGGCTCTATGGGATCCAGGCTCTCAGTGGACACGAAGTGAGGCTCAAGTGATTTTTCTGGACAGCCATATTCTGGGTTTTGGGAAGCTCAGGGACTTTTCGATTGAATTCCGGAAGGGCATAAACCTTGTTTTCGCCGCGAACGAAGGTGGGAAATCCACGCTGCAGCGCTTTCTGGTAGCTTTACTGTATGGGCAGCTCCGCTCCGACCTGAAGGTACAGCGGAGACTGGACAGTTGGGTGGAGCGCTATAAACCGTGGTATGGAGAGGAATACGGCGGGATGCTTCGCTGTCGACTTGCGGATGAGAGGGATCTGGAAATCCGTCGTTCGTTCGGCAAAGACGAAAATCGAATAGAGATCCGAACATCGACGGGCGAGGATATCACAAAGCAGTACGAACAGCAGCGGAACGGGGAGATCCTGTTCGCAAAATGCCATTTCGGCCTTACCAAAGAGCTTTTCGAGTCGGTCGGAATTATCCGGGAAAACAGGGTTTCGGAAATCAATAGCCGGGAAAATATTCGGGACAGAATCGCCAACCTGGCCCATTCCGGCGACGAGGAACTTTCCATTCGTCAAAGCGTTGCCAAAATTGAGGAAATGCTCGATTCTGTCGGTTCCGAGCGCGCACCGACGAAACCGTATAAACAGGCGATGGATCTCGTGCGCGATCTGCAGGAGGAAAAAAAGGCGTTCGTTGAACGGCGCGAACAGTTTCAGGGATGGCTGGCGGATCGGAACCGTGTCGCGGGGGAAGCCCGGAGTCTGGACCGTGAGCTTTCCCGCATTCGGATTTCCCTTCTGGAGGCAAGACACCGGGACATGGCCGCCAGGATCAAGTCGCTGGAAGATATCGAAAGGGATATTTCCTCTTTAAGAGAAAAGATAGAAAGATTAGGCGCCCGTGAAGATTTTCCGACAGGACGTCTCGAGGAGCTGAATCAACTGGTCGGCGCCCGCGATAGAATTACAGAACGCCTGAAGGAAGTACGTGCGGAAAAGGAGGAATCTGTGTCTCAGCTGGCCCGCGCAGAATCGGATCGAAAGGAGCTCGATGCGTATGCCCTGCTTGCTGAGAGTGCGGAATCTGAAAGAATCACCGAATTGTTTGTGAGCTATCTGAGCCTGTCGCTTCAGAAGGACAGATTGAAAAAAACGTTCGACCACCTCAGAAATGAGGTGGAAGTTTTGGAGAAACGTTCCGACAGGCTCTGTCCTGCCTTGAGAGACTCGAAAACCGATTGGCAGCGCTTCGCGCGCGAGGCGGCTGAAGACGAACGGGTCGCTTCTCAGAAGTGTTCGGTTCTGGCCGAAAATGCGGTGCAGGAGAAGACGAAGCTGGCTGACGGGGTACGAGCGGCCTTCAATCGGAGATTGATCGCCGTGCTGCTGCTCATAATAGCGGCGTTGCCTTTTATTGTCGGATACCCCGCCGGATTCGAGGCCTTAACGGGTTTGCTCGGGTATGGGATCGCTGCCGGCAGCCTGATGATTTCGGTATGGGTATGGCTGATTGCCGGAAAATCTGCGGATAAGGGACGTGAGGCGAAGCAGAGGATCCTGGCCCTGGAACTTGAGCAGGATGAGGGTCGCAAAGAAGGGGCGATCAAACGAAAAGAGCTGGATGAAGT
>JARRLM010000413.1:0-3157 GCA_037386985.1 Acidobacteriota bacterium
AGTCAGAAGTCAGAAGTCAGAACTCAGAACTCAGAACTCAGAACTCAGAACTCAGAACTCTATGAATAGAGTAATGGCATGCATAAAATGATGTCTAAGTCGAGGACGTTTCAGGATCTTATAGTGTGGAATAAAGCGCACAGGTATGTTTTGGGCATTTATAGATTGACTTCGAGGTTTCCCAAAAGCGAAACATATGGACTCGTACAGCAGATGAGACGTGCTGCTGTTTCCATCCCGGCCAATATTGCAGAGGGCTTTAAGAGGCGTGGTAAAACCGACAAAGCCCGCTTTATGAACATCGCCGCGAGTTCTATCGAGGAGAGCCGGAATTATTTGATTCTGGCTCATAACCTGGATTATGGTAAGACGGACCAGCTGATGGATTTATTGGAAGAAGTCAGCCGTTTATTGAATACTTATGAGAAAGCCATCCTTACTCCCGGCTCCTGACTCCTTACTTCTGTCTTCTTACTCCTGTCTTCTGACTCCTTACTTCTGTCTTCTGTCTTGTTACTCCTGTCTTCTGTCTTGTTACTCCTGTCTTCTATTTCCATATTTCATTTAGAAGGGAAAAATGATATTCGCGGTCATTAGCATAATCCTCTTTTTATACCTCACTATTTTCCGAAACAAAAATGGCAAACCGTGGCTGTTGATTAAAAAGGCGGTTTTCGCGTGCCTGGCGATATCCCTGTGCCTTGTACTGCTGGAAATCGTCATGATTTTGTCCGAACCCTATTTGTTCAAAGGCTTTTATCAATACGATCCCGACCTCGGTTTCAGGGTCAGGGCCCATTCCAACGGCACAAACAGCGTCGGATTCAATGATCGGGACTATGAACTCAATAAACCGGACGGCATATTCCGCATTCTGGTTTTAGGGGATTCCTTCGGCTGGGCTGGTGGTAAAGAGGGAAATTATACGGCGATTCTGGAACGGAAATTCGAATCATATTACGGCCGGCATCGGGTTGATGTCATAAACGCGGGATGTCCGGACACCCATACCGCTGAACAGTTCGCCCTGCTGAAGAAGTACGGATTGCAATATCATCCGGATATGGTGCTGGTCGGTTTTTTCGCCGGGAACGATTTTTATGATGCCGATCCCAATCGAAAACGAATTATCGTGAACGATACGATATATGATATTGACAAACGGTTCGAGGTAAAAATCCTCGGGCGTCCGATCATCTTCAAATCCAGATTGTGGCAGTTCATAAAGCAGCGATTTATTGCCTGGAAAGATACCAATGAAGTGCATGCCTGGGATTCTCCTAAATCGCAGGAGGAAGATTCAGATGAAAATAAAGGTACATTTTCTGAAAAGGCCTATTTGGAAATTGAGAGACTACGATTGGGATTTTGTCATATACCGTCACGCGAGAAAGGGGCTTTCGGGAAAAACATAGACTTCATCCTGACGACGTTTACGCAAATGAAGGAATTGTTGGATGCCCGGAATATTGAACTTGTGGTCGGAATATATCCCGACGAATTTCAGGTTGATGAGGACCTTTTATCGCAGGTATTGCAGGCCTACAATCTTGAACGAGACGAATACGACATCGAATTTATGCAGCGTCTGCTGAAAAGACACCTGGACGACCTGAACGTAGGCTATACGGACCTTCTGGATTCCTTTAAAAAGGAAGCGATGAAAAGACGCCTGTATCTCCTGAGGGACACGCATTGGAATCCGGCGGGGAATGAATTGGCAGCGGATATGCTTTTCCAATTCCTGTTGCCGCATGTGGATACTGCACCGGACTCTCCGGCTCGGAGATAGGGCGATGTCAGCATTCCTTACGGCGTTCTATTTGCGGGTTCAGAGCCTTCGTCCGAGTCTGAAAAACACTCTCTGGGCGATGCCCCAACGGGTAGACATGGAGGATGTAATTTTTATTGCGAGTTTTTGCCCTGCGCTCAGCCGAGTGTGATATCGCATGGAAAAAGCTTTCGCTTGCATCGCAAGGTCATAATATAACGGGACCGGTTTCATTTTGTGGATATTAAATAAAATATCTTTCAGTGATCGGTGCCTCGCCTTCTCTATCGCTCCGAGTGTATTGGAAGGATGTTGACGGTAATGAACCAAAGGTTGATGGATCAGTACCAGCTTTCCAAAAGCGGAAGCAACCAGAGCCAGCCACCAGTCGTGCATTACGGCAGTTTCCGGGATGGGCAACGACTGTTCCGCCAGGGGCTCGTTAATCAACGCAGTGCAGCCGGTTACAAGGTTACAGTAAAGGATCTGCCTCAATTTATTCTTTCCCGGTTCCAATCCCTGGTAATGCATGAATGATTCGGCAATCAGTTCTCCAGAGTCTGAAACCACCCTAAGATCGCTGTGAACGAGGACGGGTATATCTTCATAGTTCTTTTCCGCCGTTTCCATGCCCTGCATTTCAAGCTCGACCTTTTTTTCGGCCCAGATGTCATCCTGGTCGCAAAACATCATGTAGGCCTTTTCGAGGCCCAAATCCTTTTTATGGGCCAATACATATTTCATAAGGAAGGCAAAACTGCTGCTGGCGCCCAGATTGGAGCCTTTGTTTTCGATACTATGGAACGTATCAGGGAATTTTGCCTGATAGGAAGAAATGACCTCGATGGTGCTGTCGGTCGAACCGTCGTCGCGGGTGACAATGATCCGGTTTTCATAACTCTGCCCGATCAGTGAGTCCAGTTGCTCCGCCAGATACTTTTCTCCATTGAAGGTGGGCAGCAGAATGGCGACTCTGGGAGGCAGGGATGTCATAACGTCCACAATTATATGCTTTTCTGCCGCCTCTCGCTCTAAATATGTAAGGGCGAAGGTGGAAGGTTCGCACCTACATCCTTTGAGCTTCCCGACACATAGGTAGCACCTTTAGGCATTTGGGGAGGACTCAAATTTTATCTAAAATTTTCTGTAAAACAAATTAACATGAGAGACTATATATTCAGCGAAAATAGAAAAAGGTTTCATATTAGAAACCAAAGTCAGGCTTTAATAGGGATCGAAAATCTAAAAACAAAAGATTATTATTCCCTTCGGTGCTTTCTATGCAGAATGATAAAAGCGATCTATTGATTTCTCTTGCTGAATTATTCTGTATGCACCCGACGGATATCTCTCATGAACTTCACCCTGACTTTTGCCGATACTTTC
>JARRLM010000414.1:0-3152 GCA_037386985.1 Acidobacteriota bacterium
AGAGTGTGATTGTACAGATTCAGGCGATCCGCAACGCCCCCGAATCCTCCCAGAGTCTCGAGTCCCCGAATGACGGCCGATTCCCTGCGCTCTGCCGCGCGGAGCCGGCTAAAACGGGAAGCCGGAGTTGTGGTGTGCGGAATCCCCGGGAAAAAAGCCGTGGTCGATGTCCCGAAAAAGAAACGCCCGGAGACTTCCCCGCCGCAGGAAACATCTCAGATACCCGATCAGGACTGGAGACGTTCTCCACCTGCGGCTGGAGCGAAGCCTGCGCTGACGCTGCCTGTCCCCCAAACGTTTCAGCTCTCGAGCGGGCTGAACGTCATGCTGGTCGAGCAGCACAATCTCCCTGTCGTCGCGGCAAACATAATCGTGCTGAGTGGAAGCGATCAGAATCCCCCGGATCAACCCGGACTGGCTTCATTCACGGCTGGAATGCTGGACGAGGGAACAGCCCGGCGCACCTCCCTGGATATTGCCGCCGACGCGGATCAGATAGGTACATCCCTGTACACCGGCACTTCAATGGATCTGTCCTATCTCGCCGTGCGGACTCTGAAAAAGAACGCGGACACGGCTTTCGAACTTCTCTCCGACATACTGCTGAATCCTGTCTTCCAATCGGAAGAACTGGAAAGAATACGGCACGACCGTCTGACACATATCCTGCAGCAGAAGGACAACCCCGGAACACTGGGAACAAAAGCTTTCTACAACGCAATTTACGGTCCGGAACACCCTTACGGATATACCGAAATAGGCACTGAACAATCCAACAAGGCAATAACCCGGGATTCTCTTGTCGGATTCTACAAATCAGGGTATATACCCGCAAACGCCACACTGGTGGTGGCCGGAGATATCACGGAATCCGAACTTCGCCTTCTGGGAGAGAAACACCTGGGAAACTGGGAAGGTGCGGAATCCAGCTGCCAAACACCCGGGAATGCGCCGAAGCAGTCCTGCAGGATTATCATTGTCGACAAGCCGGAAGCGACCCAGACAGTGCTTCGAATCGGTCATAGCGGTGTGGCTCGAGCCCACCCCGACTATGTTCCGATCGATGTGATGAACACGGCTCTGGGTGGATTGTTTTCAAGCAGGATAAACCTGAACCTGAGAGAGAAAAACGGTTTTACCTACGGGGCTTCTTCCGCTTTTCTTTTCCGTCGAAGCGCCGGGCCCTTTTTAATTGCGACTTCCGTTCGTTCCGATGCAACCGCAGCCGCAATTATTGAGATATTCGGGGAAATAGAACGAATGCGTGAAAATCCGATTTCCCCCGAAGAGCTGGTCACGGCGAAGGATTCGATCTCGCAATCCCTTCCCGGATTATTTGAGACCACTCCCGACACGGCTTCCAGCATCGGCCAGCTTTTCACTTACGGGCTTCCCTCTACCTACTTTCACGATCTTCCAAAGCGGATTCAAACGGTTTCGGCGAAAGAAGTACAGCGTGTGGCACAGAAACACCTGAGACCTGAAGAAGCCGTGATTGTTGCAGTGGGCGATCGCGGTAAAATTGAATCCGAACTGATAAAAATAAACTATGGTCCGGTTGAAGTTCGAGATTCCGATGGAAATTGAAAAAGGAGTCAGGAGTCAGGAGTCAGAAGGAGTTTTGAGGGATAAGGTGATGGCTATAGAATTCTCCTCTGTAAATTCAACCTGTTAAATTCAAAGTCAGGAGGAAGGAGTCAGGAGTCAGAATGGGTTTGGAGGTCTTCCGACTTCTGACTTCTGACTTCTTGTATCCCCATATCGTTTTGTTGCGGGATATCCCCAACATGGTTCGGATTCATATCGAGGACTCGATATTCCAATTTCGGAAATTCGCCTCAGTGATACATCAGTACTATGGTAAATTCTATACATGGCGCAATATAATATTAAGATCCTCAGCGAAACCCTGAATATAACACCGGAAATACTGGAACGCTACAATGTCCCCGGACCGCGCTACACAAGCTATCCGACAGCGCCGGAGTGGCTGGACTCGTACGGACCGCCCGATTTCGAAGAAGCGTTGCAGCAATCCAATAAAACACAACCCGTCCGACCCTTGTCACTCTATATGCATCTCCCTTTCTGCGACAGTCTGTGCCTGTTCTGTGGCTGCAACAGCGTTATTAAAAAAGATCATACCGCTTCTCTTCCCTATCTCGATAAGCTCAAATGGGAAATTGACCGCGTGTCGGCCGCACTGGACCTTTCAAGGCCGGTCGTACAGTTTCACTGGGGCGGAGGCACACCCACATATTTCAATGCATCTCAGCTTGAAGAGCTTTTTTTGTTCACAAAAGAACGCTTCCGTTTTGCATCCGACGCCGAAATAGGGATTGAAATCGATCCCAGGGTGACAAATGAAGAACAGCTGACGGTTCTGCGCCGGTTGGGATTCAACCGGGTTTCAATGGGAATTCAGGATTTTAACCCGCTGGTCCAGAAAACCGTCCGACGCATCCAGTCCTATGAAGAGACAAAGGCTGTATTTGATCTGTGCCGGGCCCTCAAATATGAATCCATCAATGTCGACCTCATCTACGGACTCCCACACCAGACCCCGGAAAGCTTTTCAGATTCCATAGACAGGCTTATTGAATTCAACCCGGACAGAATTGCAATGTTCAGCTATGCCCATGTCCCGTGGATGAAAAAACAGCAGGGGGCTCTTTCAAAATACATCCCTCTCGGAATGGACAAGTACCAGATTTTTCGTGCCGGGATCGAGCGTTTCACACGTGCGGGGTATCGGTATATCGGAATGGATCATTTCGCCCGGCCAGACGACGAGTTGTGCGTCGCCCAGAGCGACAGGACACTGCACCGGAATTTCCAGGGCTATACAACGAAGGCCGGCGCCGACCTTATCGGTATGGGCGTCAGCTCGATCAGCGATATCGGCAGGATCTACGCACAGAACCAGAGGGACCTCAAGGAATATTACGCGGCTGTCGATAAGGATACTCTTCCCACCATGCGCGGCATGGAATTGACCGAAGACGACATCCTGCGCAGAGCCGTCATCAGCCGGCTGTTGTGCCACTGTGTTCTTCACAAAAAGCAAATTGAAAACGAGTTCAACCTATGCTTTAACAACTATTTTGCCGACGAGCTGGACAGGCTCCGGACACTGCAGGCAGACGGGCTTG
>JARRLM010000415.1:0-3149 GCA_037386985.1 Acidobacteriota bacterium
TCAAAGCGCTTATATCCCCGGGACATTCCCTTTCCAGACTCCGGTCTTCAGATACTCTACCGGGATGTTTGCATCACGATAGGCGCGGTAGCGAATCCTGCAGGTCTCCTGAATTTCAGGAGAAGAACGATATACAAATTCATGGATAATGTTGAAGCCATTAGCAAATTCCACACTGCAGTGACCGTCTGCGATCAGGATTGCAGCCTGAAGCGGATTCCATTCCGCTGTAACAATGGCTACAGGAACGTTAATGTCCCTATCGTACTCCTGAGCGATTTTATGAGGTATAAATGAATCCTGCCGGATAATCCATAGTGACCTGTCGATTTCTGCAGCTCTCTTGTCCGATTCCGCGAAAATCAGCACCTTCCCCTGGCTATTGTATGCGTCTTCAACGATTTCAAATACACGGCGATCGTGGAGTGCAGCTGATGTGTCGTGAAATAGGCAGGCTTTCATCCCATACCATCAGAAAATAATTTTGAGGGCGAACTGGATTCGTCTCGGATCCCGCGCTGAATGAATACTTCCGAATGTTGAGGAACCGACAAAGCCGTCCGGCAAATCAAAATTGGCGTTATTCAATGCATTTAAGAACTCCGCCCTGAACTGGAGGCGGATCTCTTCCCGAACTGTCGTATTTTTTATCAATGAAATGCTGACATCTCTGAAACCGGGGCCATCAAGAATATTCCGACCAGAATTTCCGAAGCTCCCAAACTCCGCAAGTGTGAAGGCGGAGGTATCAAACCACTCTTCAGGCCCTGGATTATCCAGCCTGCCGGAATCGATTCTATCAGGGCGATTGTTGGCACCCCCAAATCCCAGGCTCTGGAAGCCTGTGTTGCTGTTATCTATTTCGGGAAGAAGGGAAACCGTGAACGGTCTCCCGCTCTGAAAGGTAATAATTCCATAGGTAGACCATCCCGACAGTAGAGCTGAAAGGATTCCTTTGTCGGCGACTAAAAAACGTCCCCGGCCAACAGGCAGGTCATACGAGTACCCGAGTGAAAATCTGTGGCGTACATCAAAATTTGACCGGCCTCTCTCGGCTCTCAGATCGTAACTGTTTTGTGGAAAATTGGAATCCCCTGCACTGGAAAAAAAGGTAGAGGAAGAATCCAGAGATTTTCCGAAGGTATAGGAAACCAGAGCGGAGAATCCGGAACGCAGACGCTGCTGGAAACGAGCCTGAAGGCTGTGATAGGAAGAATTCCCGCGTGATTCCAGAAAAACAATATCAGCAAATTGAGGAAGCGGACGCAGATTTGGACTGATCTGGCTGGGTGCCGGTTGATTGATATCCCGCGCCGAGAGTATTTTCGTTCCTTTAGAACCCACGTAGGCGAGCTCTATAAGACTATCCGTCCCGAACTGTCTCTCGAACGTAAGGTTCCACTGCTGGAAATAAGGCGTGCGCAATTCAGGGTCGAATCCAAGTGCCGTTGAGGGGCTTTCGAGAGGGTAATCGTCGGGAAACGGATTATGGATAAACAAATACGGATAACTCTCAGAGGGAAAATACAACCTGAAATCATAGTATGGCAGGTTGAAATACAGCCCTTCACCCGGAGCCAGGGATGACTGGTCGTAATAGATCCCGTAGCCGGCATGCAACAGTGTTGTATCGTCCTCATCCAGAGCCCATGCCACTCCAACTCGGGGGGCCCAGTTGTTTCTATCCGGATTGTAGACACTTCTTGGAATGGCTCCCTGGCCGACGGGCACCAGTGTCTGAGAAACCGGATCATACGTATTCGCTCTGTTGTATCGATCCACCGGTGGTGCGTTGTATTCATAGCGAAGTCCCAGCTGCAGAGTAATATTTCGGCGTACCCGGTAGCTGTCATGCAGGAAGAAGCTCCAGCTTCTGGTCCGAAGATACTGTGGATTGTCGAGCCGGGCGCCTCCCGTTACAGTGGGCAATCCTATCAGCAAATCGGATATACTGGTACCCGTGATCAATCCGGTAAAGTTTAGAAAACCCCTTGCCTGGACATCCCTGAAGGCATTCTGCTGCAGGGCGCGGAAATCGAAGCCGAATTTGAACAGGTGTTTACGAACAGCGTAGTGAAACGTATCTGTGAACTGAAAAACATTTGTGACACTGTGTTGCGGATTGTTGTATTCATCCCCGACAGGTGAATATCCGGAGACCCGAATAAAGCTCAATCCGTAATCCCGTGGATTGTCTGAAAGTTCGGGTATTCCGACACTCTGGTTCGAACCGGCGGTCCGCTGTTCCTGTGTGGCTCCAAAGGCGATCCTGTTTACGGCAAAACGAACCTGATTAATGAGTGAAGGAGAAAATATGTGGTCTTCCCCGATCATAAAATTCTGCGCTCTCCGGTCAACATTTACACCGTAACCGGGGATACTGGAAAACGCGGGGCTGGAAAAGGGTTCATAGAGGTCCAGGTCGGAAAAACTGAGTCGTGAAATAAGCCTTGATCTCTCGGCGAAGAAATGATCTACGCGGAAATCAAAACGATCCTCCCGGCTCCGCATAATGGGAGAGGATACGTAATTGCCTCCTGGACCTTCATAGTTCGGCAGCGGAAATAAATGCGCTACAGCACTTCCAACTTGGTTTAGGTAAAAGGAAGGAATCCTGTTGTCTTCAATATATTGAGGGTACGGCATGGAAACACTTTGTGAAAAATCGCCTTCCCTCTCAAGAGTTGTGGGAACGCTTGTCAACCGGGTGATTCCCCTTCTTTCACGCCTTCCCTCATAATCGCCGAAGAAAAAAGTCCGGTTCCTGTTCAGGGGGCCTCCCAGAGAAAAACCGAACTGATTCTGCTGAAAACGCGGTTTGCCGTCTTCAGTACGGGCAAAATAATTTCTAGCGTTCAGGGATGCATTCTGGAAAAATTCATACGCTGTACCATGGAAACGATTTGTTCCGGACTTCAAGGCGATATTCACCTGAGCTCCCCCACTGCGACCGAATCCGGCATCATATGTACTCGTCAGAATTTCGAACTCATGGATCGCATCCACCGGAGGATTAATGGCGAAAGTGTTCAGTTTCGGATCATTGTTGAATACGCCGTCGAGGATAAAGTTATTGGAATCTTCCCGTGCGCCGTTGACGTTTACGCTGAACTCATCTCGAACTGATCCAGGGGATCCCTGAGCAGATG
>JARRLM010000416.1:0-4449 GCA_037386985.1 Acidobacteriota bacterium
TTCCCCCGCAACGACATTCCCGCACTCCTCCCTACAATAAAGAAGATTAATCTAAATTTGTCAAAACTGGCGGACGGGAAAAGAATTCGTTATTTAAACATAAACGACAGGCTTGCGGACCCGGAAGGCGTCCTATACGACGGGATGATGGATCCCGATAAACTGCATCCCGCCCTCAAAGGGTACCAGGTCTGGGCCGACGCGCTGAAACCTATATTTCACGAACTGCTCGGTCCGCCGGCCACAGAGGATCATGCGCCTCCTCCGACAGGCAATCCTGCAGCTCAATAAGGTTTCCGACAAACCGGAAATATATAAAAAGTTGGAAACATTTTGGTCATTCGGACGTCTAAGTTATACGTATAAGCACAAATCCTGAACCGGTTACAAATTTCACGCATTCCAAGAGATCTCGTTGGTAGGGAGAAACCCGAATGTTGCCCAGACTGCTTTCGCTCATCCTTCCGGTATGTTTCATTTTCCCGTCCTTCTCTTTCGCCGATCCGCCCCAGACCGCAACGGCCGACAGCGAAACGCTTAAACAGGATGCACCAAGGGTATATTTGGACTGCAGCCGCTGCGACAGAACCTACATCTTGACGGAAATCGAATTCGTGAACTTCGTGCGCGACCAAAAAGATGCGCAGGCTTACATCATGATTACGACGCAGTCGACAGGGAGCGGCGGTAAGGACACGTCGGATGAAATACGGGAGGGTCTTGCTGGAATTCTTAAAATCGGCCTGGCTACTTACGCCGGCAGGACTCCAATTGCTGAAAGGATTACCGTTTCCTACAAGGATGCGGACACGATAGACACCGATTCGGCGCAGGACAAATGGGACTACTGGGTGTTCAGCCTCAGCGGCAGAGGGGGTTTCGACGGACAAAAGACTTCCCGTTCCTATTCGTTCAACGGTTCAGTCGCGGCAACCCGGGTGACAGAGGATTTAAGGTTCCGACTTTATTATTCCGGCAGCCGGAGCACGGACCGGTACAGCTACGGCGACATTAAACAGACCCATACAAGAAAAAGTCACAGCCTCAATCTGCTGGCGGTCAAGAGCATCAGCGACCACTGGTCCGTGGGCGCAGCATCGTCAGCCTATTCGAATACCTACAGCAATATTAAATTCAGGTTCAATCTACAGCCGGCCATCGAGTACAATTATTTCCCCTATTCCGAATCGACACGCCGGCAGTTACGGTTCCTCTGGAGACCGGGCTTTAACGCCTACTATTACTATGAAGAAACCATTTACGATAAGATTGAAGAGAAGCTCTGGTCAGAGCAATTTTCAGCCGAGTTCCAAATGAAACAGAAGTGGGGGACCGCCAGCACCGGATTCGGGTTTTCCCACTACGATATATATGGATACTTCCAACGGATCCGGAACCAGCTTTCCCTGAGAAAGGGAGAGATATCCGAGGCGGATCTGCTCCTGCGACGAATCCAGTTGGAGACAAACTACAATTATTATGCCCAGATCGGACTCAGTTATACTTTCGGCTCTATTTACAGCAATGTCGTCAATCCCCGTTTTGGATATTAGGTCAGACTGTTTTTATTCCGATCTTATTCCCGCCAGCAGTTCAAGAGTATATTTTTATTCAAGCTTTCTATTTCCTTTAAATCATCTTCTTGCTGTTTTTGAAGAGCTCCATAAAGAAATCAAATACACAGATTTCGACAGAGGAATCTTGCCGGCGCATAGACGCAATCACCTAAGCCAGTGGACCAGACCCAACGTCATAACCGGAATATAAGTGATTGCCAAAACCGTTATTGCCAGGGCAACGATATAAGGCAGTGTTGAACGATAAACCTGGACCAGGGACTGGTCGAAACGATAAGCCGAGAGAAACAGGTTTTCTCCCATGGGAGGCATCAGGTAACCCAGTTCCATATTCGCCAGGAAAATGATTCCGAGATGAATCGGATCGATTTCATAGGCTGCTGCTATAGGAATGATCAAGGGCACGACCACGAACAGGGCCGAGTAGATGTCCATCAGTGCGCCGACAATGACAAGGAAAATATTCAACGCCAACAAAAAGATCAGAGGATTTTCAATGTGGGCCTGAACCCATGAGAGAGCCAGATCCGGCACGTTGTAGAATATGAGACAATTCGTGAACCCGAGCGCCATACACAGGATGATCATAAAGCCGCCGACCAGTGTCGCGCATTCGATAAATACATGCGGCAGTCTCTTGCGGATGCTCAGATCTTTATGGATAAGACACTCGATGATAAACGACAGAAAAACCATCAGAGCGTCTGTTTCCACCAGGCCGGAGGAGAATCCAAGCCCGAAGCTCAACAGCAACACTACCGGAAGGAGTATCTCCCATTTCGATTCCCGAATTGCCGCGAACGCATCCGAAATCCGGAAAGGTGTGCGTTCTATACCGCTGACACAGCCCCTGTAAGCGGCCCAGCCTCCGACGGCCAGGACCAGCAGAATTCCGGGAAGAATACCGCCGACAAAAAGATCCCCGTGAGGGGCATTCCCCGGCCCTGCCTTGTAGGCATAAAGAAATACCGGCAGGCTGGGCCAAATGAACAGTCCGATCGATCCGGCCACGGTAATCAAACCAATGGAGGTCTTATAGGGATAACCGGCTTTTACGAGTATCGGAAGAAACAGCCCCCCCATAGAAAGAATCGTCATTCCTGAAGCACCGGTCAGCGGAGTGAAAAGAGCCAGCACCAGGGTAATGGCTATGGCCGTGCCACCGGGCAGCCAGCCGGTAAGAGCCGAGAAAAGCCGTGTCAGCCTTTTTCCGGAACCGCCTTCCGCCAGGACGTACCCGGCCATGGCAAACAGCGGTATGGCAGGCAGCATATCGCTGGATGCAAGATGGTATGCCTCCGATGCGATTTCATTGATTGGCAATCCGAACAACCAGAGCATCAATAACCCTGCCCCTCCAATCGCCGCAAAGATCGGCATGCCCAAAGCCGTAGCCAGAACAAGTATCAGGGCTGCGGGAACCAGGATGCCCTGACTGTCGGCCGAAGTGAACAGCCGGAACGCGAGCGGTACCAGAAGGCCCGTTGCAGTGATCAGTTTCCCCTTCAATGAGTCTGAAGCATGAGATATGAACCGGACTGTCAATACGGCCATGCTGACGGGTATGACGGATATGATCGTCCACTTCGGGATGCCCCAGACAACAGTCTGGCCGACACCGTACTGGATTCGGACATAGTCCAGGCCGGCCAGCAGTATGGTGGTCGTAATTCCTGCACCCAGTGCGGAAGTGGCTATCTTTGCCGTTTTCCTGTATTTTCCCGGAAGAAAACTCTGAGTGGAGAGGGCCAGCAGGCGATCGGAGCGGGCTGCCAGCATGGCGCCGGAAACCGCTATCCAGAGTGTCAGGTTTTGCACAAACACATTGGACCCTGCAATATTCGGCCGGCCGAAGACCTGGACGATAATGTCAATCAAAGGCAGAATCGACATAACAAGCAGGATAGAGATCGGAAGCATATCCTCTATTTTATGGATGGTTGTGTTACCCGGTTCCGGCTGATTCATTCCGCTCCTTTTGGCACGGCCTCTTGTTCATCAGATTCTTCCGTTTCAGCCATTTGGTCGTTCAAGGCTTCCCGTTCATCTTTCTGTTTTCCTGATTTGCGATATTCATCCAACAAACGCTGGACGTCGTCAAAGAATTCAGTCGGCGTATAGCGCCCACGAAGCTTCGGGTAAGTTTTTTCGGCATCCTTTTGCCACAACGCTTTGGTGACGTCGTCAAGTTCGACAATGTTTAATCCCTTTTTCTCCATTTCCCGGATCGATACCTCATCCTGATTCCTTATTGCATCACGATGCCGCTCCCCGGCTTTGCGGGCGGCTTCAAGCAATTGCGGGCGGTATTTCCCCGGGATCGCATTCCATACGTCCAGATCAATGACCGTTCCGGCAACCAGTGGAAGCCACCTGATTTCCGTCATGTTCGGAACATCACGGAAGGCATTCGTTAAACTCACATAGGTAGGAATCAGATTGATGGCATTTATGCTGCCGGTCTTCAGAGAAGGTATCAGATCCGACAGAGGCTTGGGATAGACCTCGAATCCGAACTCCTGATAAAGTTTCACGGTTTCCTCATCACCGGCGGTGGTAAAAAGCTTCATGTTGCGCAGATCCTCCGGAGTGCGGACAGGATCTTCCGCAAACGTATGAACCCATCCCGCGTCGGCCCAGTGAAGAAGTTTGAATCCTTTCTGCTCCAGTCTCTTTTCCAGTTTGGGCCCGATCCGCTCCCGGACGTAATCCAGCTCTTCATAGGAACCGATCATCATGGGGACCTGAAGGCAGGCGATTGCATCGTCTATCCGGGACAGGCCTACGGACGAAAGCCCTACCGCCTGCAGGCTTCCATCCTGCACTTTTTCCACCATCTTGGGTCCGTCACCCAGAACTCCACCCGGATAGA
>JARRLM010000417.1:0-3144 GCA_037386985.1 Acidobacteriota bacterium
CCCTCGAACTCCAAAGCCACGTTCGGTGAAATTCAATCCATTTCGAACCGATCGTCCAATGCCGTCATAGGGTACCCATTTTATATGAGAGGAATCCACTCCTCCTTGAAGGATGAAATCTTCCACCAGCCGCCCCACAGCGTTGTCTGCCAAGGCAGTCACCACCGCAGTGCGAAGACCGAAGCAGCGTCGCAATCCGCGAGCCACGTTGTACTCACCACCCCCCTCCCAAACCCGGAATAAGCGAGTCGTGTGGATGCGGCCTTCACCCGGGTCGAAACGCAACATGACTTCGCCCAGGGAAACCAAATCGTAACGACAAGCATCAATTGGTTTGATATTGAGAATGCTCATGTTGTTTTTCTCCTTATCAATAAGGAAATCGTCATTTATCTGGCGGCCAGCTAAAATAGGCCATGCAGGTGTTATTGATCGCAGTCGCTCTCTTTACAAATCGAACTTCTTTATTTCTTTTATAATCTCTACGGCCTCCCGGACGTTTCTTAATATGTCACCGAATTTTCCTTCAGAAATGAGAGCCGATTTAGCAATCCAGGTCCCCCCACATGCAACAACTTTTGGAAATCTCAGGTATTCAGCGAGATTCTGGGGGTTGATACCGCCAGTTGGAATGAATTTAACTGTCGTGTAAGGCCCGCTCATAGCTTTTAGGGTTGCCAGGCCGCCAAAAGCTTCAGCAGGGAAAAATTTGAGCAAATTGAGATCGAAATCAAGGGCTGCCTCGATGTCTGAAGGCGTGCAGATTCCTGGGGTAAAGACGATATTGTTTTTTACGCAATAGCTAGCCACCTTGGGGTTGAATCCGGGTGAAACCATAAACCGGGCGCCGGCATCTATGGCTATCCTGATCTGTTCGACTGTTAAAACGGTTCCTGCTCCAACCAGGATGTCACCTCTTTTGGACATAATCCTCATGGCGTCAGCTGCAGCTGGCGTTCTGAATGTAATTTCTGCACAAGGTACTCCACCTTCAATCAGCGTGTCTGCCAAAGGCATCGCGTCCTCCGCCCTATCGATAGCCACTACTGGTATTACACGCAGGTCTTCGAATTGCGCAATAATCTCATGCATATAATTTTCTCCAATATTTCGATATGTTGAAAAATGTCCAGTCACGCAAACCTTCTGTGTTAAGGCTAAATTTTTAACTCGGAACCGGACTATGGCGGCTTAATCCTCAAAACATTCTATATCATTGTCTAGTCCATTACTTTTTATCAACGACCTAAGTGCCCGGATATTAATGTTGCGTATTTTTTTATGGCCTCAATTTCCGGCTTAATACCTCGATCGTCGTTGATATAGGCTGGGAAAGTAAGACTGATAGCGCCAACCATCTCTTCATTAAAACCGAATACCGGCGCGGCTACGCACATGATACCTCGGGTGATCTCTTCATTGTCTATGGCATATCCACGGTCCCGAATTAAAGCCAGTTCTCGTTTAAACACTTCAGGGTCTGAAATGGTCTTATCGGTTAAGGCTTCTATCGGAGATTCCAAAAATTTAACCACAGTATCATTAGATGAAAACGCCAAGAGCGTTTTTCCCAGACCCGTGCAGTGCAAGGGGAACGTCTTGCCGATTTCGGAAAACAACTTTATACCGAAATCTTTAGATTCAATCTTGTCTACGAAAACGCCCATGATTCCATCAAGGACACCTAAATTGGTCGTATGATCAGTCTCTCTGTGTAACTCCAACAGATGAGGCCGAACATGATCACGTAATTGAAAATTGGACATGACCTCAGCCCCAAGTGCAGCCAGCCGCAAGCTACCGAAATATTTTTTCGTTTCCGGATTGAAGCTTAAATACCCTAACTCGATCAGGTCTTTTAAAATCCGATGTACGGATGACTTGGGTAAATTCAATGCTGCAACGATTTCCGAATAAGTTACACCCTTATCCTGACCTGCGATTATTGTTTCGATGATTGAAAACACCTTAAATAAAGGATTCATGACCACCTGATTTTATGAATAACAATTGAAACCGTCTCTAAAAAGTCTTTTGTACTGATTTTTGTGTTGGCTTATAGAAACTTTGAGGCCTTTTAGGCGGTAATCTCATCACGCCTATCTCCATATATGGAACCTAATTCTGTATATGGAAATTAGCTGCTCAAATACACATTGTCAATAAAAAATATAAAAGTAATTGACCTCTGGCATACTAACATTTAACTCAAAGGTCTCACGTCATCAGTTTATTCGCTGAATCCAGCAGACATTACCTCTTTTGAAGATGCTCGCCATAAACACTTCACTTTCTCCCCGAGTTGATTCACGGACAGAATTGTCAGAATCCCCATCTTTTCAACTCAGACTGCCTATTCCATAGGTTAAGTTTTTTAGTGCATTTACCGATATATGCCTAAAGGAGGAACGATATGTTCGTGTATATACTTTTACCTATCACAATTATCTATATTGTTGTGCTTATTTATGACATAAATATGAATGATCGGCCTTTCGGGAGAAAGAAAATTATTGAAGATGTTCCAGAAGACCGAAAATCTATGAAACCTTTTCAATATTGAACAATCCAATTTTCCGGCCCCATCCGTGTCATCCATATGGAATTATTGTCAGATGTGGTTATTACGGAGACGCCTGCGATTAACGCTCTATTCATTGAATAATACTACCATGAAAACCCGGTCGTTATTATTTGCATTTCTATTCATTTTCATTTGCCAGATTTCAAACGCAAATGATTTTCCCTGCACTCAATTTTACATGGAATTGTTAAAATTACCTCATATAAGATTGACGCAGACTGCCAATGGATTTGTTTCATTATTGGATGGGAAATCATTAAAAGGATGTGAGGTCATATTTGAAAGCGATGAATCAATGGTATCAGGGGAAGTTGTTTATCTGAAATTTCAATCCTTCACCAATTGGCAGGGTTGGTATATTAATGAAAATTTGATGGCTGATGGACCTGGATCATCGACAGTTGGAATTGAAAATAATCAAACTAAATGCATCCTTCATTGGGCACAGCCTGCATGGATCGATGACCAATCAAATGAATATCGGCAGAGTGAACATATCAAATTGATCGTCCAATGCACCTCTAAGTAAACTGAAAAAACATCGAATAGTCAGCAAGTTG
>JARRLM010000418.1:0-3143 GCA_037386985.1 Acidobacteriota bacterium
CCCGACCTTACTTTTGATGAACTGAAGCCGGCAGCAGCCAGGAGAATACTACCTTTTCTGGACGAAATACTGAAGGGGTACCAGGGCAAAATTCATTCCATTCACGTTACGGGTACGGCCATTACGGATGATTTCGATGAAAAGATGTCGGACGTCAATTCGGTCATAGTCCTGAAGGCAATGGATCTGGAATTCCTCAAACTACTTGCACCTCTGGGGAAAAAATACGGGAAGCAGAAAGTGGCTGCGCCACTCATCATTACGCCCGGATATATCGAATCCTCCCTGGATGTCTTTCCGATCGAATTTCTTAATTTCAAGCGCATTCATTCCACGGTTTTCGGCGAGGACATTCTAAAAGATCTCACAATCGACAGGATGGATCTCCGGCGTCAATGCGAAAGGGAACTGAAGGCAAAGCTCATATGGCTCCGGCAGGGCTACATTGCGTCGCAGGGGGACAAAAAGCTGCTTGCAGAAGGTTTCGTCCGTTCCATTACCGAATTTATCCCGCTGTTTCGAGGCATTATAGTTCTGTTCGGCAGCGAACCGCCCATTCTGCAGCGCGATGTGGTTACGGCTGTCGGAAAGGAAACCGGGGTTGATACGAATATGTTCGCAAAGGTGCTGAATGAAAAATATAAAAAGGTCAAACTCACTCTCGATGAGCTGAATACGATATTTGAAGAATATTACGCCGCTACCGAAAAAATGGGTGCCATTGTCGATGAAATTAAAGAATAGGATCCTATATTTCCTGATAGCCGTGTTTGTCTGCCTCGCCGGTATCCGTGTGTCGGCGGAAGTAAATTTTCCCGCAAAACCACCCAGTTATGTGGTCGATCAGGCCGGTATTATTCAGCCAGATATAGAAAGCGCCTTAAATGAATATCTGGCTGAATTGGAGCAGAAAACTACAGCGCAGATGTTCATTCTCACCATTGTCAGCCTTGAAGGCGAATCTCTTGAAGAATTTTCCATCCATGTGGCACATGATGTATGGGAAATCGGGCAGCAGGGCAAGGACAATGGCGTGCTTCTGCTTGTTTCGCTCGAGGACCGAAAGGCAAGACTTGAGATTGGCTATGGTCTCGAGGGAGTACTGACGGACGCCTATTCCAAACGCATAATAGAACAGGTGTTGCTTCCGTATTTCCGGCAGGGGGATTACTCGAACGGGATCACAGCAGCTGTATCCGCTGTCGTCGGGATAATCGCCGCCGATTCCGGAGTTGATATAATTGGGACATCGGCTTCAGTTCAAGGGGCGCGTCGGACCGACCCATATGGAGGAGCAGGCGAAAAGAAATCCTCCCCATTCCAGAAATTTATATCGATTCTTCTGGTCATTGCCGGGATCTATCTGTTTATCAGGCATCCGCGTCTTTTCATCCTGCTATTGATGATGAGCGGTGGCGGCAGAAGAGGCGGTTGGGGCGGCGGAGGCGGTTTCAGGGGCGGGGGAGGCTTCGGCGGAGGCGGAGGCGGTTTCGGCGGCGGCGGGGCTTCCGGCAGTTGGTGATACTTCTCAAAAAACGTCAAATGTCAAAAATCGAATATCCTAATACATACCTGAATCCAACTCACTACTGTTAAATGTTTAATACCTACTGCAAGGGCTCTTGTGACAGGGCGAACACAAGGTTCGCCCTTACATTGCCAACTGCAAACGCTCTCAAGGTTCGCCCCTTCATTGCGATTGTTTATTGCCGACTGCGCAGCGATAGTTCCTTCTCAATTTCAAGAATTTTTCGGCCGTTCAGCGGATAGATCCAGAGAGCAATCCCTTTGCAGACTGCAAAGAAGGCAGGGATGATTGAAAACATCAGCATGATTCCCCAAAGGGAACGTTCCGACTGCTCCTGATTTGCAACAAATCCGAACCAGGATAACATCCATCCTCCGAGGAGTCCGGCAATCGTGCTCCCTGTCTTGAGAGAAAAGAGAGAAGCGGAATGGATCAATCCCGTTGAGCGCCGGCCGAACTTATACTGGCCGTAGTCGGCAACATCTCCATACATGGACCAGACAAGGGCTGAAGTTGGTCCCATCATAAACGAACCGACGGCATTGACTGCCAGCATCAGTCCGTAAAACTCTACCGGGATAAAATAGAAGGAAAAAAGGCAGGCTGCCGTGATCAAGGTCAGGGCGGTCGCCAGGGGCTTTTTGTCGACTCGCTTGACCAGGAATCCAATACAGAAGATTCCGAGCATCATCATGAATTTGCCCGAACTGAGAAAAAGCGAAGTTTTGTCCATCCCCAGAAACACAGTGTCTTCCCCTGATTTCACTACATACTTGAAGAAGTGGATAGTCACCGAATCGCGCATTACTATAAAGGTTGTGGAAAAAACCGATGCGAAAAACAGGACGAGCCACGGCTTATTGCGAACCAGTTCCAGCAATTCTTCCGCTATATTCTGTTTTTGTTGCGCCGGCGGCTGAACGCGCTCCTTTGTGGTCAGGAAGGTAATCCAGAAAAGGAGGATCGAAGCCACCGCGAAAAGTCCCATGGTGTACTGGAATCCCTGCAGCTCGTTTCCGCCGCCCAGTATTTCGACCAGTCCCCGAACGTACATCGATATCAGCAGACCGCCGCCGTAAGCACCGATAAAACGGAAAGTTGAAGCGATCGTGCGCGCATGAGAGGATGGACTCAGAACTCCCATCAATGAGGAATAGGGTACATTAATGGCCGTATAGGCCATCATCATCAGGGAGTAAGTGACATAGGCGTATACGATCTTGCTGGCGCCCGCGAGATCGGGATTTGCAAACAACAGGTATCCGCATCTCCCGTAAGGAATGGCCATCCAGAGCAGGTAGGGACGGTACTTGCCCCATCTTGTCTTTGTCCTGTCTGCGATAATGCCCATGATCGGGTCGTTGAAAGCGTCCCAGAGCCGTGTAAGGAGAAACATCGTACCGGCAACAGCAGCGTCAATCCCGAAGACATCCGTGTAGTAATAAAGCAGGAAAATGTTGAAGGTCTGAAAGAAGAAGTTCGAAGCGGTGTCGCCCAGTGCAAAACCAAAATTTTCTTTAAACGAAAGTCTTTCGCGCGGTTCTGAGGAACTCGAAACTTGGGGCATTCACACTCTCTTCGTTTACATGAAACAGCATTCAGCGACTCGTGAGGA
>JARRLM010000419.1:0-4713 GCA_037386985.1 Acidobacteriota bacterium
GAACTTAGAACTCAGAACTGATTTAATATTTTTTATCCGCAAAGTCCACCCATCCGCCCGCCCCCACGAGGGTTTCATCGAACTCCATCAGGGAGAATGGAAAGGTCAGGCGTTTCTCCTTATTTGTCCGGAATGAAAGAGTCTTCCGCCCTAAGTTTACCGAGCAGCTCACTGCAGCATTATTTCCCAGAGCAAAAATCGAATCGATCGATTTTTTATCGAGTTCGATTGCCAGCATACCTCCATTGAACATATTCTGGCGAAAAATCCGGGCAAAGCTCTCTGCAATAACCGTGTGGATCCCGTTCACCTCCAATGCCCATGGTGCGTGCTCCCTGGATGATCCGCACCCGAAATTCTTGCGGGTCACAATAACGCGCGCCTTTTCAAAGGTCTCTCCACTTTTGGTAAAACCCTTCAGCTTCAGATCTTCGAGCAGATGCGACATCAGGGATTCCTTATCAATTTCCGTGAGGTATTTCGCGGGAATAATTTCATCCGTATTGATATTCGACCTGTCCAGGAATAATACCGGCCCATTGAACGCTTTCATATTCGAAACCCCTCTAGTCTGTTGTCAGTGTACGGTATCCACGGCCTATAAAAGCACACCGCAGAGGCGCAGAGACAGCAGAGTTTGGCGGAGAAAAGCAAAATAAAAATCTCTGCGATCCTCTGTGAACGCTGCGTCTCTGCGGTGAAATAAAAAATACTATATAGCCTTAATTTTTAGGCATGAATCTGCGAGGATCCGCCAGACGGCCCATAATCCCGCTTGCCGCTGCGGAAGCCGGACTCATCAGGTGCACCATACCTCCCTTTCCCATACGACCATTGAAGTTGCGGTTGGTTGTCGAAGCGCAGACTTCTCCTTCCGCCAGGACCCCGTTAGACATTCCCAGGCAGGCCCCGCAAGTCGGATTTGTTATGCAGTATCCCGCCTCCATAAATATCTTTATAAGGCCTTCATCCAAGGCTCCTTTGTAAACTTCCGGCGTTGCCGGCGAAAGAATTCCGCGCACACCTTTTGCAAGAGGCTTCAGTTTTGCGATTTTAGCCGCTTCACGTAAGTCAGAGATCCTGCCGTTGGTGCAGCTCCCTATATACACCTGGTCGATTTTGACTTTCTTCATTTCCTCAATGGGCCTGATCTGGTCCGGTTTAAACCCGTAGGTCGCTACCGGCTTCAGCTTGTCTGCATCCACTTCCAGAACTTTCTCGTAGGATGCATCAGGATCGGGATGCCATTTCTTAAAATCCTTCAATGCCTTTTTCTTATTGGATGCATAGTCTTTTTTAATAAATGGCCACAGGTAATCTACTGTGACAGCATCGGGCAAACAGATGCCGGAAGTGGCGCCAGCCTCTATCGCCATGTTGGACAAGGTCATTCGCTCTTCCATATTCATCCTGCGCACCACGTCCCCATGAAATTCTATGACATGGTCGGTGGCTCCGTTCACGCCTAAACGATGGATGATTTCCAGGATGACATCCTTGGCATACACTCCCTTCCGGAGTTTCCCTTGAACTGAAATCTTGATGCTGCGAGGTTGGCGAAAAGCGCATACGCCTTTTAAAATACCGACTTCAAGGTCGGTAGTTCCGACTCCGGCCGCAAAGGCACCGTGTAACCTGGACGAATGAAACCCTTCTCCGGAAAAATCGCATGGCACACACCGTTCGCCCCGATATCAAAAAAATCCCGGATCTTATGACGATGCGCCCAATCCCGCAATATTTTCCCCTGTAATGCGGTTTTGCTGTCTTTTGCGGGTGTAACATGGTCGATAACGGCTTTAATTTTATTTTTATCGAAAACGCGGTCCTTTTTTCGCTTCATCAGATCCCTAATGGCCATAGGAGTCGTAATTTCATGACAAAGAACAAGATCCAGCGACAGTACCATCGTTCCAGGGAATGGTTCATCCCGTACATGTGCCTTGAAGATCTTCTCCGTTATATTCATTCCCAATCCTCCGCTATGCCGGCCACTGTATCCATAACATTCTGTTAAAAAACCTTACAACATTTACATTACCATACTGCTGCACTGCCACAAATTTGCGTGTTCCGCAGTAGATTTTAAAATGAAATGGAATCAGGAACCGGGAGCCAGAAGTAAAAACCGGCAGAACCAGCAGCCGAGAGAGACCGATGAACTTGAACTTCAGTCTGGGGAAAAATCCCAGACTTTGTTGTCCCGCATCGCAGTCGTACAGGATGCCGAATTAGTCGAACCAATACAGTAACGTCAAGCTGGCTTTTTATCGAATTCTGGCTCCTGGCTGCTATTGAATGAATGCTCCGATAAGAAGCAAAATTCACAGAAATTCCATACTGAAGAAGGGCTATCCGACTGAGATTATTTTGTTTTCTCTTTATCTTCTGCCGTGGATGCCGGTTTTTGTATCAATCCCAACTGCTCCCGCAATTTCACATTCAGTTCATCAACAACTTCAGTGTGTTCCCTGATGAACTGTTTTGCGTTCTCCCTGCCCTGACCCAGGCGTTCCCCTTTATAGGAAAACCAGGCTCCGCTTTTATCTACAAGCTTCCGTTCAACTGCCAGATCAAGAAGATCACCTTCATAGGATATACCCTCTTTATAGAGAATATCGAATTCGGCGGTTTTGAAAGGAGGGGCAAGTTTATTCTTAACAATTTTTACCCGAGTCCTGTTTCCGACAACCTGATCCCCTTCTTTAATGGACCCGATCCTGCGGATATCGACACGAATGGAGGAATAAAACTTAAGAGCTCTACCCCCTGTTGTAGTCTCAGGATTTCCGAACATCACGCCGATCTTTTCGCGAATCTGATTGATAAATATCAAACACGTGTTCGACTTAAAAACAATTGCCGTCAATTTGCGCATGGCCTGAGACATCAGACGCGCCTGCAGACCTGGAAGTGAATCGCCCATTTCGCCATCCAGCTCCGCTCTTGGAACCAGGGCGGCCACCGAATCGACAACGAGGATATCCAGAGCGCCACTGCGGACAAGAACTTCTGTTATTTCCAGCGCCTGTTCTCCGCTATCCGGCTGTGAAACAAGCAGATCGTCCGTATTCACCCCAAGCTTCTTCGCATACGTCGGGTCCATGGCGTGCTCGGCATCAATAAAAGCGGCGGCGCCTCCTGCTTTCTGTGCCTGGGCAACCGCATGCAGGGCAATTGTTGTTTTGCCGCCGGATTCCGGTCCGAAAATTTCCACGACCCGCCCCCTCGGGAATCCCCCAATGCCCAATGCCGCATCAAAAGAGAGAGAGCCTGTAGAAATGGTTTGAATGCCGGTGCTGTCGACTCTGCCTCCCAGGCGCATGATGGATCCTTTGCCGAACTGTTTTTCAATCTGCATCAGAGCCATATCGATGGCCTTGTTTTTGTTGATTCTCTCGTCTGCCATCATGCACTTCCCTCCATGGATGGGATTCATTACAACTGTTTCTTCATATACAATTGTGAGTTCCTGGATTGAGCCGGAATTTCTTGGAAAAATCCACTCGAGCGCCCAAGACCGACTTATCCTACCATGAAATACAGCGCTGTGAAAACGTGCGAACGTATAAACGTGTGAACGTACAAACGTGTGAACGTAAATTTGAAGTTTGGAGTTTGAAGTTTGAAGTTTTGGAGTTCACCGGATAGATAATGACTGATGCTGAATGAATGGAGAAGATATTCACCCCGGACCCGATATATTCATGATATTCTCAGGAAAAGCAAAGGAAGGATTGTGACATGGCGGAGGAAAAATGGGCATTGATACTGGGTGCATCCAGTGGCTTCGGCGCCGCTTCCTCCAGGGCGCTGGCGAGCAACGGATTCCATATAGCCGGCGTGCATCTGGACCGCAGAAACACGCTTGCGAACGCCGAGAAACTTGTTGATGCAATTCGTGCAACCGGCAGGCAGGCATTGTTCTTCAATGTTAATGCAGCAGATGCCGAACGACGCGCCGAGGTTATTCGAACCTGCAGCGAAAGAATCGATACGGAAGGGAGTGCCGGCATTCATTTACTTCTGCATTCGCTCGCCTTCGGCACCTTGAAACCCTACATCAACATCGATGCCAAAAAGAGGATTAAACAGGCCGACATGAATATGACCCTGGATGTCATGGCTCACAGTCTTGTTTATTGGGTTCAGGAGCTCCTGGATGCAGCGCTGCTCAAACGGGGAGCGAAAATATTCGCAATGACCAGTGCCGGAGCTCACAGTGTCTGGCCTACTTACGGAGCCGTCTCCGCTGCCAAGGCATCTCTGGAAGCTCATGTGAGACAGCTGGCGGTGGAGCTGTCTCACAACGGGATAAGCGTGAACGCCCTGCAAGCCGGAGTGACTGATACACCTGCCGCCCGGAAAATTCCCGGCAGTGAACGTATGCTCTCCCGCGCGCTGGAATCCAATCCGGGAAAACGTCTTACCGTGCCGGAGGATGTTGCAGCAATTGTATCGGCACTCAGTTTGTGTGAATCAACCTGGATGACCGGCAATGTAATAAGAATCGACGGAGGAGAAGATCTCGTCACGTAAAGCATCGTCCGAACGTTTGAACGCATGAACGTACAAACGTTCTCACCTTTACACGTTCCCAGGTTCCAACGAGGTTTTCGGTTCACCATTGACTTTGAGGCGAATGGTTGGTAGTATTCGCCGCTTTAACGGGAGTAAGCGTTATGCCAATGCAGTGCTATGTTTGTGAAAAAA
>JARRLM010000420.1:0-4652 GCA_037386985.1 Acidobacteriota bacterium
CCCAGACAGGGGCTTGGCTTCGTTGCCTGAGCGGGCCTCCTGGAGAGGACCAGGCTGGTTCCCAATTGCGTGAATTCGCCCATCTCACTGTGCTGCATAGGCCAGAAAAGTCCCCTCTGGCGAAGTTGGGGATCTTCGAAAACGTCGGCCGCGTTTTCTACCTTTCCGGCTGCCACGCCTGAAGCCTGCAATTCAGTCATAACCTCCTCGGGTGTCCGGCTCATGGTCCATGCTTCAATCACGGCATCCAATACTTTCTCGTTTTCTTTGCGATGCTTCAGTGTATCAAACCGAGAATCTGTAGCCAATTCGGGCTTGCCTATCGCTTCGCACAACGCCGTCCACTGGGCATCGTCCGTTACGGCGATGGTGCACCAGCGTTCTTCTCCCTTGCAGGCATACACGTTATGCGGTGCGGCATAATCCACGGCATTCCCGTTTCGGACGGGTTCGCGATCGTTCGCGGCGGTATCGAGCAGGCCCGGAGTCAGGTAGTGCAGAGCCGTTTCAAACTGCGCCAGGTCGATAAGCTGTCCTTTACCGGTCTTGTCTCGATATTCGAGCGCTGCGATGAGGGCCGCAGATGCAAAACGCGGACTGATGCTGTCGGTATAAGCACCGACGCCGACGGGCAGCGGACCTCCGTCCGGCCAGCCGATGTAATTCGGGATTCCGGCGATAGCCGCGAGGATCATCCCGAAAGCGGCAAGGTTTTTATAAGGCCCTTCCATACCGAAACCGTTCTGGCGAACCATGATGATGTCGGGCTTGATCTTCTTCAACTCTTCGTAGCTGAGACCCCATCTATCCATAACGCCCGGAGTGAAGTTCTCCATGACAACATCGGCCCAGGAAACAAGCTCCCTTGCCACAACCAGCCCCTGGGGCGTTTTCATGTTGAGCGACAGGCTCATCATGTTGGCGCTGAAGTGATTGAAGTATCCGCTTCGGTTAATACCCGGAACGTTGTCCTTGTAGGGTGCCGAGGTTCGAGTTACGCAGGGACGCAGGCTTGTCTCTACACGAATAACCGTCGCCCCGTAGTCGGCAAAGAATTTCAGAGTCAGGGGTCCTACCATGGCCCAGCTGAAAGCCGCTATCTTCAAATCTTCAAATACTTTCTTTCCCATTCCACTTCCCGTTTAACATCAGAACTCAGAACTTCAAACTTCTCTTGCGGTACGCAGGCCGGTCCCGATCGCATCCGCAATCAGGAGCGGTTCATTGCAGTCCCCGATCGCGTAGACCTCCGGCACTTCAGCTTTTAGTTTTTCCAGAAGTGCGTTGTCGGGCGTCAGGGGCAAAGCCGTCACAACGCTGTCCGCTTCAATAGTCTGTCGCATGCCGTTTTTTGTGATGATAGTCAAACCTTTGGCCGTGATCTCCACGTATTGCTTCACGCCGCTGATCAGTTTCACGCCCTTTTTACTGAACCACATAAAGAGATAGTCCATCATGGCGTCCACCATGCCGTCGCCCATCATTTCACTGGTTTCGACTATGGTGACCTCCCGGCCCCGCTTGGTTAGAAATTCGGCAAGTTCACATCCCTGAATAGCGCCGCCGATGATGACGACCTTCCTGCCTATCGGCATGTAGAGTTTAGTCAGCTTCCGGATTGTTTCCGGCTTGAAAAACTTCAGTGCAAATTTCAGCCTGCGATGTAATACCGCACCGCTGACTACATTCGCTCCGTCAATGCCTGGTATCCTTGGAATAGAGGAATTTCCGCCGGAAGCCAGGAAAACAACATCGGGCTTTAGGGCGTCCACCACCTTCATATCTGCCTCTTTTCCGAGTTCGATCTTTACGCCAAGCTTGGCAAGCTGGCGCGTGAAGTAGTTGATGATGAGCGACAAGTCTTCCGGGCGGGATCCCTTGACGATCGATGCGATAGGCAAGAGACCGCCAAGCGTGGTGGATTTTTCATAAAGGATTACGTCGTGGCCCCGGAGTGCGGACACGCGTGCGGCCGACATCCCGGCCGGCCCGCCTCCGATCACAAGGACCTTCTTCTGTTTTTCCGCCTTTTCAATGGTATTGTATGGCGTTCCCAGCAGGGCGTTGATACGGCAGCGCCGACTGCCCAGGCAGTTGTCGCACCCGGTACAGGGCTGGATGTCTTCAAGCCTGCCCTCCGCAATTTTATTGGGATAATCCGGATCGGCCAGCAGCCTCCGGGTCATTGCGATAAAATCCACTTTGCCTTCTCTAATCGCCTTTTCTCCAAGATCAGCGTCGAGCTTTCCCACGGTAATGACCGGGATGGAAACGACGCTTTTTATTCCCGATGCTCCGGGTATATTGGCACCGACGCCTTTGTCGCTGGCGTCGTACTGTTCCGGGAAAAATTCCGGCGGGAAGGGAGGTTCCGGGTAGAAGAGCGTGTCGGGAAGATACGCACCGACGTGATATCCCAGGATATGGCTTCGGACCTGGATGGCGTCGGCCCCCGCCTGCTCCAGCAGCCGGGCAATCTTCCGGGCGTCTTCGTGAGTGAGGCATCGGCTGTCGTCAACACCGATAACCCGGCCCAATTCGATATTGTTGATGGTAATGGAGAGAGGGAAGTCCTGACCAGTGCTCTTTTTAATTGCCTGAATGACCTCCACCGCAAAACGGGCCCTGTTTTCGACGCTCCCGCCGTACTCGTCCTCGCGCCTGTTGAAGAAGGGGGAGAAAAAGTTATGCAGGAGGTGGCTGCTGGCGGCGTTGATATCCACACCATCGAAACCCGCCTTCCGGGCCCGGACCTCAGCGGCCGCAAACTTATCCACAATTTCCTGGATCTCTTCGTAGATGTGCGGGTGGGGCGGTACCCTGTGTAAATCGGCGGCCCCTTCTGTAAAGCTGACGGCTGATGCGCCGATCGGCGGCCCGTCGTACATCGGTTCCGGCACAAAAGGAAGCTTGACTTCCCAGGGGCCGTCGTGGTTCATCTGCATGAAGGTGGGGCAGCCGTGTTTGTGAATGATTTCCACAAGCTCCACAAGTCCCGGTATGTATTTGTCGTCGTCGATACGGTATCTTTCTTTCCAGCGGACGCCTCTCGGATAATCGACGGTCGGCGATTCTACAATCAGCAAACCGACGCCGCCCCTCGCAATTCCCTCGTAAAACGCCAGAACCTCCGGGCGCACGCATATGCAGGTCGTCCTGGTGCCACATCAGCATGCCGGCGCCCGATTTAATGATACGATTTCTGGTTTTTACCGATCCTATATATCCAGGTTCGAGGAGCTTTTCATATCTTGTATTCATACTCATGTATCTCGCCTTTATAAGGTTCATCGTTCAAGGTTCAGGGTTCAGGGTTTTTGAACCTTGAACCCTGAACCTTGAACGGTAATTCTAGATCACTCCTTCCTTCTTAAGTTCTTCAATCCGCTCGCCGGTCAATCCCAGTTCACCGTATACTTCCGCATTATGCTCGCCGATACGGGGCGCTCTGGAACGTGTTTGGGTCTCGTTTTCCGAGGATCGTACGAACTGCCTGGGATACGGAATCGCTGTCTGCAACTCGGGATGCTCGATCGGCATCCAGAAATTCCTCGCGGCGAGGTTCGGATCCTGCAGAAGGTCCCGGTTGCCCATAAGCGGGCAAATGGAAATGTTCCGCATCATCGCCGCATCCAACGCCTCTTTCTTGGTTCGGGTCAAGAAGAATTTTGCAATAGGTTTTGAGATTTTATCGATCAATTCCTGCGTGGCTGTCGCCATATCGAATTCTTCCCATTTGTACGTTTGAAGGAAATCATCCGCCATGCCTTCGTCTTGCATCCATTTCACCAGCTGATAGCCGGTCTTGGCCCCCTGCAGGCCGCCGATCATGAAGAAAAAAATGTATCCGTCCCTGCAGGGCCAGACCTGCCGCTGCAGTGTTCCCCGGCTGCTGGTGCGGAAGGTGCCTACCCGGCCGAGAATCATTCCGTCTATTTCCCAGTGGGGGATGGTCTGGGCCAGAAACCATGCAGCGCTCTGCTGCATTGAAATATCCACATGCTGTCCTTCTCCCGTATTTCTCCTATGATGATGGGCGATCATGGAGCCTACCGCTGCATCCGAACCGGCGTGCAGGCATGCCTGCGGCAGGCTGATGTTTACAGGCTTTCGGTCGGATTCGCCGGTCATAAAAAGTTCGCCCGCCATTCCCATGATGTTCAGGTCCTTTGCTTTATACCGGCTGTAGGGACCTTTCTGGCCGAAGGGCGTAATGGAAGTCAGAATGATGTCCGGCCGGATCCGGCAGAGTTCCGAATAGCCGCACGAGAGAGTATCCAGTTCTCCCGGCGCAAAGGATTCGATGACAAAATCGGCTGTTTCAACCAGGTCCCGGAAGATCCGCTTTCCCTCCTCCGCATACAAATCGAGGGTGATTCCACGCTTGCTGCTGTTGTAGGCAAACCAGTACAGGCTTTTTTCAGGGTCCTCCTGATCGTGCCAGAACGGGCCGACCTTTCGCGAGGGATCGCCGCCCGGCCGTTCCACCTTGATAACATCCATACCCAGCTCGGCAAGGATCTTTCCGCACAGAAAACCTTTTTCGTCGGTAATATCAAGAGCGCGGTATCCTTCAAGCATTCTTGTACGCATCGTGATAATCCTATGCTTCCCCTTTGGCTTTCAGATCGGCCCGAAGATCCGCAATGGCC
>JARRLM010000420.1:4688-5866 GCA_037386985.1 Acidobacteriota bacterium
TCGTGCTTCCCGACGCTGAGATTTCCGCCGATATACAGGAGCAGATCATTCAGCCCCGCCTCGAGGCACTTTTCCTTAAATCCCTGGACGTCATTTTCACCCATTCCATAAAGCGAACTCATCAGTATGGCATCCGCCTTGTATTCCACGGCAGCCTTGATGAACTCTTCAGGGGGCGTCAGGATGCCTAATTCCACGACGTTGAAACCGGCTTCCCTCAAGGACCGGGACAGAATTTTTGTTCCGATTACATGGGCGTCCTTGCCTACAGTGCCTGTAATTACTGTTGGGTTGGCCACTTTGACTGTTCTCCTTAATAAGCTCAGGGTTTAAGGTTTTTCCTTGAAACATCATTTCAGAACTCAGAACTTAGAACTCAGAACCTTAAACGGTTTTTTATTCGGGCTTTCCGGTGAGCCGGCCTTTGCTGAATGCCCAGAAATCCTGGACGATGGCATCGTAGTCCATCTCGCGTCCTTCCGCTTTCTCCCTTTCCGCAACCTTTTCGCGATGGAATTTCTTAACATCATCAGGAAGGGGCAGATTGCCGAAATCTTTCCACCGGATAGCGCCACGGCAGTCTTTTATTCCAATCACATGATCTTTGACCTGTTTGTTGGGGCTGAAACTGGAATCGAGGAATCCCTCGTCGACGCACTTCAAACATCCAACAATTACGTCGCCGTCTCCCACCTCCAGTATCTTGTCCATAAAAGCACGGATTTCGGCTTCGGCAATGACGGCTTCTTCATCTATCTGCTTGCTCTCGAGATTGAATTTCTGTCCTCGGATTACATTCAGGAGCCAGTTGGTGGAATTATAGCTGAGCGTATGCGACTCTTCCGTGGGAATGCCGAGTGCCTCGTCGATCGTCCGGACGGATACAGCTTCCGTTGCGCCGAGCGCGGCCACTGTCGCCGTATAGTTCGGGAAAGCGAATGCACCGCCCATTTCCTGCGGCATGGGGAACAGCGGTGTGTGCTGGGCGAAAACGCCGGCGATTTCAACGTCCTTATATCCGAGCTTATCGAGATATTCCCGCATAAGCGCTGGCGTCACCCGAATCCAGGCAAGGTCCTGGGCCATGTTGCCCATAAGGTGGACAACGGACGTAATGCTCTTACCGCCCTGTTCGGCAACCATAATGGCATCCGCAATCGTTGTGGCCAGGTTGACCG
>JARRLM010000421.1:0-5798 GCA_037386985.1 Acidobacteriota bacterium
AGCCGATCGACGATTTTACGCTGGATCCGGTTCTATAACGAAGGGAACGGCAAAATCGAATCCCTCTACCCGCAGGAGCGTGCCGATCAAGGCCGAGGCCGGGCACTGGATGAAGAAACAAGCCTGGTCCTGATCGATCTGCGGCGGCAACTGCCAGAGGCATCGGTGCCGGCGTTGATTCGGATCCTGCGAAAGCGGCAGTTGGTCCCGGAAGGAACACCTTTGTGCCGGACTACCATCTATCGTTTTTTCCATCGCTGCAACCTGATGAGGAAACAAGCACCGCCGTCTTCGGACCGGCGCAAGTTCGAAGCGGAATCCCCCAACGATCTGTGGCATTATGCCTCCAGCCGGATTATGCCGGGTGAGGTTTACTCACCCAGCATTTACCAATGGACAACGCGCAATCGGGATTTAGATTTCGCGACATAATCAGAGCGTTTTCAAAAAAGCCAATAGCTTGTCATCGGGTTTGTAGCGGCCCGTTGGCACATCTGAAGGCCTTGTTTTAGCAAGGGCCTGCTCTTTTAATGCGAGGCTGGCATGAAGATACATCTGAGTAGTTTCCAGACGCTCGTGACCAAGCCAAAGAGCGATTACAGATTGATCAACTCCTGCCTGAAGCAACTCCATTGCCGCACTGTGGCGAAGAACGTGAGGTGAGACGCGCTTTTTCTCCAAAGACGTACACCGCTTGCGGGCAGTAGCCAAGTGCTTTGAAAGCAGGTGCGCTATTCCATCAACCCCGAGTGGACCGCCTCGAGAACTGGGGAATAAGGGGTTAGATGGGCGGAAATCACATTCACGAAGCCAACTTCGCAATGCTCTTACAGCATCTTTTCGAAGCGGCGTGCATCGTTCTTTGCGGCCCTTTCCTATGCAGTGCACATAGGCTCCATTACCGAGAATGACGTCTTCACTGCGAAGGCTGGCTAACTCTGATAGCCTAAGGCCGGTTTGCACAGCTACGAGCAAAATGGTTCGATCACGACGGCCAGCCCAGGTGCTGATGTCCGGTGCTGCCAAGAGGGCTTCTATCTCATGAGAATCCAGAAATTCGATCTCGGTACGATCGTAACGCTTGCTGGGTATGGACAAAACTCGCTGAATCAAAGCACTGTACTCTGGTGCATGCAAGGCGGTGTAATGGAAGAAAGAGTGGATAGCAGCCAGTCTGGCATTACGACTCCGAGCGCAATTGCCGCGGTCTTTTTCGATATGATCAAGAAAGGCTCCGATTAAGGGTGCGTCCAAATGATCCAGGGTTAGAGCCGATGGAGCTTTTTTTATTCGATCTTTGATAAATCGTAGCAAAAGGCAAAATGTATCTCGATAGGCAGCGACAGTATGTTTACTTGCTTGCCGTTGTCGCATAAGTCGATCCACAAAGAATGCTTCCAACAATCCGGCAAGGCTAGAGACTGTCTTCATGGTAGTAGTCCTCCCCGATGCCTTCAAGCCGCTCCACTGCCAATTGCAGAAGCTCTGGAACAGCAGTGAGATACCAATACGTGTAGGAAGCCTTAACGTGACCAAGGAAGGTGCTAAGAACATAAAGTCGTCGCTCGATATCCCCCACACCTTCTCTATACCAGTTAATCATCGTACTGACCGCAAATCGATGGCGTAAATCGTGCATCCTTGGGCCATGGTTGTAAGAGAGGCCTCGTAGGCCTATCTCGCGCGAAAGTCTGATGAAAGTGCTCCGTACTCCACTATATCCCAACTTTGTACCTCGCTCAGAAACGAGAAAGGTTCTGGCCTCGGGCTCTGGGTAGATGCGGTCACGCAAGTGTGCGTATTGTTGTAATGCTTCCTGGGTGGACTTGTGTATGGGAATGAGTCGCGATTTATCGAACTTCGTTCCACGAACGGTAAGCAGTGCCTGATTTAGATCAACATCCTCACGGTTGAGCGATAGGGCTTCACTGATCCGCATTCCTGTTACGGAAAGTAAACCGATGAGAGTGTAATAGGTCCGGGCCCGTAGGCCCGTTGTCCCAGGAACAGTTGATGGAAGCTCTTCTGCAGCTGTAATCAAGTGTATGATTTGCTCATCGGTATAGATGTAAGGAGGCGTGCGGCGATACGTTTCTGGAAGCAATTTTGGGGGAGGTATTTCGGTTTTGGAATCGGTGGCTTTTCGATACTCGGCGAAGAGACGGACCATTGAGAGACGGCGTGCCCAGTGACAGCGTTGAGCGTTGTCTGGTTTTACAGCCCATCGAAGAGCCAGTTCCGTTGTGATGTGAGAATTCCCTTCCTCACCCAGAAAGGAAACGAATTGCGCCAGCAGCCTACCGTCTTGCTTCAACTTGAACCCAAGCCTCCGACGCAGAGCAAGGTACTCCTCAAGCGATTGGGAAATAGGTTTCATTTTTCACCTCCTGGCCAGGGCTGCGCAATCTTGTTTAAAGTTTCCAGGTCAACCTTGGCATAAATCTGTGTGGTATCGAGATCACGATGACGCAGTATCTCACCGATCTCACGGAGAGAGGCTCCTTTACGAAGCATGTTGGTAGCAAGCGAATGACGCAAAGTGTGCGGACCCTTGTGGGACGGGTGAAGTCCCGCGCGGTCGAAAGCCCGTTTCACTATTGGATAGATGGAACCATGGCCCTTAAGCCCACGAACAGGGGCTTTCATACGGATAAAGACACGTCGTGTTGAGCAGAGAGGTCGGCCCTCACAAAGATATCTGGTCAGTGCTTCGCCTACCTCTATGGGCAAAGGCATACGGTCCTGTCGACGGCTCTTTCCGCCCACTCTGATTTCGCCGGCATCCCAATCAATATCATCCAGGGTCATGTTGACCACTTCACTCGAACGTAGACCGAGACGAGCTAAAAATAAAAGGATTGTGTAGTTTCGTTGCCCCTGGCTGGTTTTTTGATCGCAACTCCGTAGAAGATTTTCGACATCCTCTTGAGAAATCCAATTCGGTAATGTTGCACACTGCCAGTTTGCTACCGTTGGAACGATGCCGGCAAGGTCGGTGCTGATGTACCCACGCAAATAAAGGAAAGTGAAAAATGAGCGAAGTGCGGTTACTATCCCTTTGGCACGAGCACGACTGAATTTCTTGGTGTAACGAAGTACGAATCCGGAAACATCTACCTGTCGGATTTTCTCACTATTGTCCTCCACTGCTGCCACAAGCGGGATAACATGTGAATGTCTTAAATACCTGAGAAACAAATCTAATTTTGACTTGTCGGCTAGATGGATACGACGTTCCTTCCGCCGCTCCATGAGGAAGTTAGCGGTAGTCTTATCATCTAGGCTTCTCACTCTGATGTCACGCTTTTGCATCCAACAACCCAGTGCTCTCACAAGTCGAAGTCCGTAGCTGATAGTGGCCTTCTTGTACCCCTGCTCGTAGAGCCATGCTGTAAAACCATCAATGTATGGGCCTAATGGCCCTCCATGCAGACGATCCAATACTTGTTGATTTGTGTAAAACTGATTGGTCATGTCTCCTCCTTCTTTGTTTATCGTTTGGAGGAGACGTTGTCTGGATTATGCCGCAAATTAAAGCACTGATTCTTACTGATTGGTGGAAAAATAGAAGGACTGGGAAAAGAGGTGTTTTGCGCAATGCCACATAATCCGGCTGGAGGCATAATGCCACTTATGCCGCAAACAGCATAAGTGGCAGTCAGATGTCATGCATGGTCCGTTGTTGTATTGCGGCGATAAACGGCGCAAGAGCTACCTGATCGCCTTCATCGACGATCATTCCCGGCTGATTCCTCATGGACAGTTCTATCCTTCCGAAGGGATCGCCGCCTTCATGGACAGCTTCTCCCGGGCGCTTCAGAAAAGAGGCCTGCCGAGAAAGCTTTATGTCGATAACGGATCGGCATTCCGCTCCCGCCAACTGGAGTTCACCACCGCTTCTCTTGGCATCGCGTTGATTCACGCCAGGCCGTATCAGCCCCAGGGAAAAGGAAAAATCGAGAGGTTTTTCAAAACCATACGGACCCAGTTTCTTCCCTTCTTTAAAGGAGAAACCTTCGATGAGATCAATCTCGCCTTCAGCCTTTGGCTCGATGAGCAATACCATCAGCGGACTCATTCCTCGACCGGACAAAGTCCTTTTATGCGCTTCACGTCCAATATGCAGTGTCTGCGGAACGCTCCGGACGACTTGAGCGATTATTTCCGCAAAATGGTCCGCCGCCGGGTCAACAAGGATCGTTCGCTGGTAGTGGACAGACGGCTGTTCGAAGCGCCGGTAGAGCTGATCGGACGGCGGGTGGAAGTCCTCTACCACGAACACACTCCCGAGCAGGTGGAGATTCGCTCTGATGGTCAGTCTTACGGACTGCTGCGCCAGTTGGACGTGCACGTCAACAGCCGTGTCCGGCGGGACAAAAACAACCAGATTGAACTGGCGGAAACCAACGCACCCTGTCAGAGCGGTCGGTTGTGGGAGAGTTGATATGGGAAAAAGCTATCGACACTACTTCGCTTTGCAGAAAGAGCCTTTCGTCTCGGATATCTCCCACCAGGAGATCCTGGTGACAACCGTGATTGCAGGGGTGCAGGATCGTTTCCACTATGCCCTGCGGCTGGGAGCCATCGCGCTGGTCACCGGTGAGATAGGCAGCGGAAAATCCACCGCATTGCGCTATTGTATCGGCGGCCTCCACCCGTCGGAATACCGGGTACTGTTCGTCACCGCCTCTTCGGGCTCGATCCTGGAACTCTACCGTCAGATCCTGGGTACGCTGGGGGTTGAGAATGCAGGCAGTTCCCGGGCGAAAATGACCCGCCGCATCCGACAGGAGATCCTGGATGTCGTGCAGGGCAAGAAAATGAAGGTGGTTCTGGTGATCGACGAGGCCTCTCTGCTGCGTTTGGAGGTCTTTGCAGAACTGCATACCCTGACTCAGTTCGAGCAGGATTCCAAACCGTTTTTGCCGGTCATTCTGGCAGGCCAGGCCAATCTGACCGACAATCTCACCTATCGCAACAGCCAGCCGCTGGCTTCCCGCGTAGTGGCCCGATGCCACCTCAAGGGAATCGATCGGACGGCCATGGATGCCTATCTTCGCCATCACCTTAAAATCGCCGGTGTCGAGCGCATGTTGTTTGACGAACCCGCCGTCACGGCCATCCACCAGGGATCCGGAGGCCTTTTTAGAAAAGCCAATCACCTTGCCCGGGGCGCTCTCATAGCCGCTGCCAAAGTCAAGGCCACCCTGGTCGATGCAGAGCACGTTCGTCTGGCAAACACGGAAATCTTTTAAAACTTATTAGGAGCAACGGATGAATATCTACGAAGACGAAGAACTGGAACAGAAACTGGAAGAACTGACCAACCTGATAGGAAGTTTGGTCCTGGATATGCTCCTCGTCGGCTTGCGAAAGACCGTGGCTGAAAATCAGATCTTCAGTGAGCTGGCCGAGGCAAAATATCCGATTTCGGAAAAATAGCACTCGTTCTGAAAGCAGTTTGATCGGGGGGGCGGCTCATGCCGCCTCACCAAAAATCGAATGGTTCGTATATTGTGAGAATTTACCGGAATGTTCCAGATAATCAGGAAATCCAAGTCCATTTATTAAGGGAATCAACACCTATCCGGAAGAGTAAAATTATCCCTAACTCCCGCGAAGTCCTAGATTTTTATCGGAAGCGAACTCATTGTACAAAATGTCTCAATTCCAGCCAACAACCGGGGTCGCTTTCGATAAAACACACTTGAAGGTGGCCGCTGCCGCTTGCAGAGGACGTGGGGACCTAATCCTATGGGTTTTCAATTATAAATCTTTGTAACGTAGTGATTTGCAGC
>JARRLM010000422.1:0-3123 GCA_037386985.1 Acidobacteriota bacterium
CATTACAGTATTGGAATTCGAGTTGCGCGCTACGTCCTGGACGGCATCGTAGTGCTGGGTCACAAGAAGGAGCGTCATTACTTCCTGCTCGCTGACGCCTGTTTCCTTGATGGTTTCTATCGATTCCCGGATACCGCGGGCGATCTCCTGTCGTTGATTCGCCAGACCTTGTACCTGCAGCCGCTTGCTTTCTGCTTCCGCCTCAGCTTTTTTGACCAGTTTGATCTTCTCTGCTTCCGCTTCATTTCTTGCCGCCAGCTTTTCTCGTTCGGTCGCGTTGATTTTATTCATCGCCGCTTTCACCATGTTTTCAGGCTGAAGGTCGGTCACAAGCGAATTGACTATCACATAACCGAATTGCTGCATGGCCCCGCTCAGGCTTTGCTGAATCGATTTTGCTACGGCCTCTTTGTTTGAGAATACATCATCCAGTATGAGCAACGGTATTTCCGAACGGACTGTGTCGAAGACGTAGGACTCAATCTGGGCCTGAGGATTCTCCAGCTTATAAAACGAGTCTGCGACCTGATCCTTGAGTACCTTGTACTGGATAGAAACTTTGGTGTTGATAAAGACGTTGTCCTGGGTTTTGGTTTCTACATCGACATCAAGCTGTTGAATCTTGAGGTTTGAAATCTTAACGATCCTGTCAATGAACGGCAGCTTGAAGCGCAGTCCCGCGAAACGCACTGTATGGAAACGTCCGAAGCGTTCAATGATCGCGGCTGTCTTCTGCTTTACAGTAAAGATGCTGCTCCACAGAAGAATCAACCCGGCCACGCCAATCAGAACCAACCACAATGTTCCGCTATTCATTTTTTCTTCTCCTTTTCTGCTCTTCATGAGCAATGATACACATTATTACACATCTATATGTATCTGTCAATATAAACCGGTAATAAATACATACTAGTTGACATTAGGGAGCAATGAAGGCATGCTTCTCATATGTCAAATCAGAAAGATGAGAACTTGAAGCGCATCAACGTAATGATAAGGCAGGACCAGCACCGGACAGTTATGGATGCAGGGTTGAATATGTCCGGATTATTGCGCGATTTGCTGGACGATCACTTCAGTGAATCCAAAATTACTCTTTCCGTAAGCACAAGAACAAAACAGATCTACGATAACCTGATCAGCAATTTTGGAGCACGTGACAGGGATCTTGAGCCGTACTTTGTGCAGGCCATGGATAAGGTGTTGCAGGCGAAAATGGATGAGATTGACGCCCTGCGCAAAAAACTCAAAAAGTAATTCTTTTACTTTGGACGAAAAATCTATGAAATCCCTGAAAACAACCACAGTTACCGCCATGGTGGCTGATCTTGAAGCGGCCATTGTATTTTATACTGAAACGCTTGGCCTGGAGCTGAAAATGCGATATGGCGATCATTATGCAGAGATCGACGCCGGAAATATGGACATCGGTCTGCATCCCGCTGAATCGGCGGTTAAGAAAGGAAACAACCTGAGCATCGGTTTCGGGGTCACCGCATTTGACGAGGTGGTCGCTGATCTGGAAGCCAAAGGGATCAGGCTGAACGTCATCCAGGAGGGTTGGATCAGGATCGCTAATTTCGAAGATCCTGACGGGAACCAGCTTTTTCTGGCCGAACTTCAGGCCTGAGGCTTTCAGTTAGGTTTGATTTTGGCAATTTTCCCCGAAAAACGCTGACTCCTATGAAATACGTCCTGGTTCCCTTGGTGGAATTCACTGTTTCACGTACTTTTGTATTATAAGGAGGCAACCCATGCATCCACCTGTAGTGTTTGACGAGAATGAATGCAACGGCTGCAATATCTGTGTGGATATCTGCCCCATGGACATCTTCGGACCGAATCCTGTAGAAGGCAAACCGCCTGTTGTTCTGTACGGGGATGAGTGCCGTTATTGCGGCGCATGCTGGATGCGCTGTTCCCGTCGAAAGAACCACGCTTTGAGGATCGTGGTTCCTCCGTCTATGCGCGTCTCGATTCTGAGAAATGTATCCACTCAGGGGAGATAAAATTGTGAGCGAACAAATCCAAGTCGTACCTATTGAAACGGACGTTCTCGTAATCGGCGGCGGGCTGGCCGGCTGCATGGCTGCGATAAAAGCCGTCGAACATGGGATCAAGGTGGTGATCGCCGAGAAGGCAAATACCGAAAACAGCGGTTGCGCCGGGACCGGCATTGACCATTCATGGGCTTATGTGCCTCCTGTACACGAACCGTTGGGCTACACTTTTGACGATCTGATGCAGGATCATATCCAGGGATCGTCTGGCGGGTTGGTAAGGAAAGACCTTCTCCGGCTGGTTGCCGGCAACAATTATGATCGCATGCTGGACATTGAAAAGTTCGGCATTAAGATGAGGTATGCCGACAGCCCCCTTCCCGGCAATCTTCGCATTGTGCCCCAGTTTCACTCTGTGCCGACATCGATCAATTTCGACGGCCGATACATCAAACTGAGGTTGACGAGGCAGGCGAAAAAAAGGGGTGTGGATATTTACAATCGAGTGATGGTGACGGAGCTGCTCATCTCAGATGGGGAAATCGCGGGGGCGCTGGGTGTCGGGGTTCGGGACGGCAACATATACCTGTTTCGGGCTAAAGCGGTCGTATTATCCACAGGGAGATCGAACCGGATGACGCGAAGCGCAAGCGGTCCACGACACAATCTCCGCGTACCCGCCGAAGACACCGGCGACGGCAAGGCAATGGCGCTGCGGGCAGGCGTCGGTGTAATCAACATGGAGCTTCTTACCGGGATGTGGTTCAACATCGGCGGCAATGAAATCAACCTGGGATCCCCGAGAAATACAACACAGCCTGCCGGTTCCATTACGGGAGCAAAAGGGGAGGTTTTCGTTCCCAGGTCCCGATTTTACGAATGGAGCAAATTGGGCAAAGAAAAGATTAATGCCGCGGAAGTGCGCCGCCAATGGATCGAATCCCGAGCGGGCGCATTTCAGGACTACTTCGCTCTACGCCGACAGGGCAAAGGACCCTTCTTCTTGGATTTGACGGGCGGGACGGAAGAAGAGATTCAATATGCGGAGTGGTCCATCAGCCATGAGGCCAAGGGCTACTGGTGGCTGGATTATCTGGCCAATCAAGAGAACTTCGACTTCAGG
>JARRLM010000423.1:0-6208 GCA_037386985.1 Acidobacteriota bacterium
GGCACTGGATGAACAGGAAGGGACGTGTCACTTCCAGTACCCGGAAGGGTGCGTGAATAAACTTGGCGGGAATCCATATCATTGTAGATTCTGTGAAGATATGGCTTTCCATTTCAGGTCCCATACACATTTCCAGCCTGGCTCCCAGGTCGCGGGGATTTTCCATGTCGGTTCCCAGCGCTACCAGCAGTTCCGCTTCCTCGTGGATGTGCGGGCCGTGTCCGGGATGTTTTACGGCTTCCGGACCCATGACCATTACCGAAAAGTATTTGCTGCCTTCTAAAATGTCGCTGTCGGTGAATGCAACCATTGCCGGCATTTTGCCGAAACCCTTGAATCGCTGTTCATCCGGCAGTTCATTAAGAAAATATTTACTGTATTTGAGTTCCGCCATAGTTTCCCTCTTTCTGAAATCTCTACTGGATAGTGGTACTAATATATTGGAGTCTTCGATTCATGCAATCACTGCTTGCTTGCCTGGCGATGCAAGGCAAGAAATAAGTGAAATCATACACAAGTGCGAATATTATGGATTCGTAGAGTAACAGAAAAGCGATTTATAGAAAGCGGAGCAGAACAGTGACCACTTTTAATCAACAACTGCCGGATGCCGATCCATCCGAGACCCTGGAATGGTTCGATTCATTGAAGTCCGTTGTCCTGGATCGAGGCCGAGGCCGCGCCCGAAGTCTTCTTCGCCTGTTGATCGAACAGGCTCGAACGCTCGATCTCGGTGTTCCCGAGCTCGTTCAAACCCCGTATATCAATACCATTCCCACCGATAGGGAACCGCCTTTTCCGGGGGATGAAGCAATGGAAAAGCGGATCCGGAGGATAGACCGCTGGAATGCGGTCGTAATGGTCACCCGGGCTAACCGGAGATACGACGGGATAGGGGGTCATATTTCCACTTATGCCTCCAGTGCGGCTCTTTACAGTGTCGGGCTGAATCACTTTTTTCGGGGCAAGGTTCATAGCAATGCGGGCGACCAGGTTTTTTTCCAGGGGCATGCCTCTCCCGGAATCTATGCACACGCTTTTCTTGAAGGGCGCATTACAGAGCAACAGATGGAAAACTTTCGCCGTGAATCGGTCCAGGGTGCCGGCTTGTCCTCCTATCCTCATCCCCGCCTGATGCCCGATTTCTGGGAATTCCCGACGGTATCCATGGGATTGGGACCGCTTACGGCGATCTATCAGGCGCGCTTCAACCGTTACATCCAGGCACGCGGCATTGTCGATACGGATGATTCACGCGTCTGGTGTTTCCTGGGCGACGGAGAATGCGACGAGCCTGAAGCTCTGGGGGCGCTTTTTCTCGCCTCACGTGAAAGACTGGATAATCTCATCTTTGTCGTGAATTGCAATCTGCAGCGGCTGGACGGTCCCGTTCGCGGAAACGGCAAAATCATTCAGGAACTGGAAATGATTTTCCGCGGCGCAGGTTGGAATGTGCTCAAGGTTATCTGGGGGCGCCAGTGGGATGAACTGATCCAAAAAGATAATGAGGGAGTTTTGCTGCAGAAGATGAACGATACCGTGGACGGCGCCTACCAGAAGTACGCTACCGCCAAAGGGGACTATATACAGGAGCATTTTTTCGGTCCGGATCCGCGCCTGCGCAAACTGGTTGAACACCTGCACGACAAGGATCTCGAGAACCTCCGGCGCGGGGGACATGATTATCGAAAATTGTATGCAGCATACAAAGCCGCTGTGGACCATAGAGGTTCGCATCAACTAAAGAAGATGAATCTCGACCAGCTTAAGGAATTCCGCGATCTGCTGGAGTTGCCCATATCGGACAGCCAGCTTGAAGATCCTCCATACTACCACCCCGGACCGGAGAGTCCTGAAGTGCAATATCTTATGGAGAGGCGGCATGAGCTGGGAGGCAGCCTGCCGAAGCGCCAGGTGCACAGCAGACCGCTGCGGCTTCCGGCGGGCGAGATGTACGACGAATTCCGGGCAGGGACAGGTTCGAGCAGGGAAGTGTCCACTACCATGGCCTTCGTCCGTTTGCTGCGTATGCTGATGCGCGATGAGGAAATAGGCCGCCGCATCGTTCCTATCATTCCTGATGAAGCGAGGACGTTCGGCATGGATTCCATGTTTCGGGAATTCGGCATTTATTCCTCGCTGGGTCAGCTTTACGAATCGGTGGATGCCGGAATGCTGCTGAGCTACCACGAGTCGGAAGACGGCCAGATCCTGGAAGAGGGTATTACGGAAGCCGGAAGCAGCGCCAGTTTCACAACAGCCGGTCTTAGTTATGCCACGCATTCCGAGCCAATGATCCCTTTTTATATTTTCTATTCCATGTTCGGCTTTCAGAGGACGGGCGATCTCTTCTGGGCATTCGGGGACGCGCGCGGTCGTGGGTTCGCTTTAGGAGCGACTGCAGGACGCACCACGCTTAATGGGGAAGGCCTGCAGCATCAGGACGGTCACAGCCAGATCCTGGCTTCGGTTGTTCCCAACATCCTGAATTACGATCCCGCATTTGCCTTCGAACTGGCCATGATCGTTAAGAACGGGCTCTATAGGATGTATGAAAAAGAAGAGGACGTTTTTTACTACATTACCCTCTATAATGAAAATATTCCCCATCCGCCTATGCCGGAGGGCGTGGAGGAGGGGATTCTCAAGGGCATGTATCTTTTCAGTACTTCGGCGCAGAGGATGAAACACCACGTCCAGCTTTTCGGCAGCGGATCTATTATGCAGTGTGTGCTCAGAGCGCAGGAACTTCTTGCTGAAAAATTCCAGATTTCTTCCGATGTATGGAGCGTGACCAGCTACCAGCAACTGCGAAATGAAGCATTGTCGACGGAGCGGTGGAACCGGTTGCATCCGGGATCGGATCCCCATATCCCCTATGTGGCCAAGGCTCTGGATGGCATTTCGGGACCCTTTATCGCCGCAACCGATTTCATGAAGGCCCTGCCCGACATGATCCGGCAATGGGTGCCCGAACGTTATGTCACCCTCGGAACGGACGGATTCGGTCGCAGCGATACCCGGGAAGCGCTTCGCCGATTTTTCGAGGTGGATCCCGAGAATATCGCTATTGCCGCTCTTTACGCTCTTTCCCAGGAAGGGGAGATTCCCGCCTCCGAGGTTGCTTCAGCGATACGTGACCTTGGAGTGGAGCCGGATAAGACCGATCCAAGGGCCGGATGCAGGATCCCTGGGCAGACATGTTCTTATAGGCGTAGTGTTTTTCCTTGTCTTCGGTCCGGTCTGTATTCATAGCCAGGCAAAGTGGATAACGGATTTTGAGGAAGCGCTGAAACAGGCGTACAAGGAAGATAAATTTATTGTTCTCGATATCTCCGCCAGTTGGTGACCGCACTGCCGTAGAATGGCCCGTGAGGTCTATACAGACGAAGAATTTATTAAGTTTTCCACGAAATTCGTTTTCATGCGGGTGTTCTCTGATGTGGACAGGGACGGCGCGCAATTGAAAGAGAAGTATCAGGTCCAAGGGGTTCCAACCCTTCTTATCCTGGATTCCAGAGGGAAAGAAGTGGATAGGCTTTTAGGTTTTCGAACTGCAGAGGTTCTGATCGAGGATTTGGAATTTATTTTTGAACACGCCTCCAAGAGAGGCCGCTTCCGTTTATAAAAAATGCGGATTGAATAAAGGATCACCTGCGGAGCTTCGGTAAACCCTGAACCTTGAACCGTGACAGTTATTTGTCCGGTGCGTAATAACCCTGTCTGGTTCGGGCTGTAAGCCCTTTCTGTTTAAGCCGCACTTCGACTTTGTGATACTCTCCGTTGCGCCGAAAATCACCCGGGTAATATCCGATACTGTACTGGCTGGATAATTCCCGGGCGATTTTTCGGAAAGCCGAACTGAGGTCGTCGACCTTTTTGGCATCGACCAATATTCCACCGCTGTATCCGGAAAGCTTCATCAGGTATTCGCGCCCGGCGGCATATTCAGCTTTCTTGTCGCCGTCTCCTCCTGGAAACGGGAATAGTTTAAATCGATTTTTACCGGGATTGAAACAGATGCAATAAATTGTAACTTCCGTTCTTCGCGCGAGATCGAGAGTCTCTTCTTCTGTGACGGTCTGGCTTCTGGTATCGATCCCATCGCTGAACAGCACAAGCGCTTTCCGTCCGAACTCGTGCTTAAGCACCTGTTCCAGGGCCAGCCACACAGCTTCATAGACAGCGCTGAGACCCTTCGCCTCGATCCGTCGGATCGTCATCGGATTCTTTTTGTTGTAGAGGCTGAAGGGTTCCCACAACACGACATCGTCGGCGAACGACAGGATCGCCAGCCCGTCATCTCTTTTTAAAAAACTGACAAAACGAATGGCCTCGTTCTGGATGATTCTTAAATGCTCTTCCATGCTGCCACTGCTGTCGAGCATCAGCGCGACTGAAACAGGTGCCGCTACGGTTGCGAAACCTGCTATTTCCTGGGGCTTCCCATTGTCGAGAACGTAGAAGTCTTCCTTGTTCAGATCTGTAACATATTCTCCCTTACCGTTGGTGACAACGACAGGAAGAGATACCATCCCCACCTGGATTCGGAAAACCTGATCCCCCGTGGATTTCGTTTCCTGGGTTGCCGGATTGGCCATCAAACAGAAACCGGCAATTAAGGAAATCGATACCGTCAACGATGCCAGTCTCTTCGTGGAATTCATGGGAACTCGTTTCTAAAGCATAGTATATTCTATAGAAATTCCCTTTAGAGAATTGGTTCAGATTATTTCAGACTCGCGGGTCCCGATACTGCCGCGGAACGTGCATCAAAAAAACGCAGCGGCCACCCGGCCGCCTCCGCCGCATAATCCACACCGATTCGTTTGGTTGTGCCGATGGAACTGCATCTGTTCCCGTTGTGAAAGAGGCGCAGATTGCCTGCTGAAAGAAGATCCGTCCCGCTGGCGGCTACAGTGATACCGAGCCCGGAACTCAACTTTGCGGGGCCGCTCAAAAGTTTTATGGGAGTTCCCTGGGGGCCTTCGGCAGCCCGTAACAGAACAGCTTCTGCAATACCGGCCGGGCGAGTTACGACGTTCGTGCAGTGATGCATGCCGTACACGAGAAAAACATACAGATGCCCGCCATCCATGTACATCGGTTCAACACGTGGGGTGCGTCGTCCTCCGCGCGAATGCGCAGCTGCGTCACTGCTTCCCAGGTACGCTTCCGTTTCCACAATACGCACTCCATACCATTGATCCTTAAACCTGCGAGCCAACCAGGCACCGAGCAGTCGACGGGCAATGTAAACCGTATCCTGGTGAAAAAAGCTGCGGGAAAACTCCGTCAGCTCCAGTGATTCCGGATCAAATCGGAGGAGCGGATGCGGGACCAGACGGTTTTTGGGGGACAATCGACCCATAAATGCTCCTATCGGCGGAGTGTATGTTTTAATGCGGCTTCGAGTGTCGGAAACCCGAAAGTATATTTCGCGTCTAACAACCGGGAAGGTTGCACTCTGGTGCTGGCCAGCAGCAGTGCATCAGCCATTTCCCCGAAAGCAAGACGTGCCGCAAAACGGGGCAGCGTGCACAGGGTGGGGCGTGACAGCGCCTGTCCTAATGTTCTGGTGAAAATCCCGTTGGTGACTGGATTCGGTGAGACGGCGTTTACGGGTCCCTGCAATGATTCGTTGCGAATGGCGAACTCGATAATGTCCGTCAAGTCCTCTATGGCGATCCAGCTTATATATTGCCGTCCGCTGCCTGTTCTTCCGCCCAGACCCATGCGGAAAACTGGAAGCATTATGGAAAGCACGCCTCCCGCAGCGCTCAGAACGATTCCCATCCGCAGATTTACGACTCGAATGCCTTTTGCCGCAGCGGGTTCCGTTGCTTTTTCCCATTGCACGCATAAATCCGGGAGGAATCCCGTCCCCGCGCGGCTGCCTTCCTGCAGCCGTTCTTCTCCCCGATCCCCGTAATACCCTATTGCCGAAGCGCTTACCAGTACCTTCGGAGGCGAAGCAAGGCGCGCCAGGGACTCCGATAACAGCCGCGTGCCCAGAATTCTGCTTTCTCGAATCCGGCGCTTCTTATCGCCAGTCCATCGTATGCCGAAGAGGCTTTCGCCGGCCAGGTGAACCACTGCATCGACGCCTTCGAGGGCTCCTGCATCCAGTTTTGATAAATGAGGATCCCAATGAACCTGATCTCGCGTAATGGGCTTTCTCCGAACCAAGCGAAGAATACGGTGTTTT
>JARRLM010000424.1:0-4218 GCA_037386985.1 Acidobacteriota bacterium
ATATGGCCAAGGAGAAATTTGATCGCAGTAAGACGCACGTAAATATCGGAACGATAGGGCACATAGATCATGGCAAGACGACGTTGACGGCGGCGATCACGATGGTATTGAGCAAGAATGATGCGACGGTAGCCGTGAGGTCGTTTGATTCGATTGACAATGCGCCGGAAGAGAAGGAGCGAGGGATAACGATAGCGACGGCGCATGTGGAGTATTCGACGGCGACGAGGCATTATGCGCACGTGGATTGTCCTGGGCACGCGGATTACATCAAGAACATGATCACAGGGGCGGCGCAGATGGACGGGGCGATACTGGTGGTATCGGCGGCGGACGGGCCGATGCCGCAGACGCGGGAGCACATACTGCTGGCGCGGCAGGTAGGGGTACCGTACATAGTGGTATTCATGAACAAGGTGGACATGGTGGACGATCCTGAGTTGCTGGATCTGGTGGAGTTGGAAGTGAGGGAGTTGCTGACGTTCTATGAATTTCCTGGGGATGAGATACCGGTGGTACGAGGGAGTGCCTTGAAGGCGATGCAGGGGGATGCGGAGGCGGAGGGGCAGATACTGGAGTTGATGAAGTCGGTGGATGAGTATATGCCTGTACCGGAGCGAGCGGTGGACAAGCCGTTTCTGATGCCGGTGGAAGATATATTCACGATATCGGGACGAGGGACGGTGGCGACGGGCCGGATAGAGCGAGGAGTGGTGCACGTAGGAGACGAGATAGAGATAGTGGGGATGCGGGATACGATGAAGCGAGTGGTGACGGGAGTGGAGATGTTCCGGAAGCTGCTGGATGAAGGGATGGCGGGAGACAATGTAGGGTTGCTGCTGCGAGGGACGGACAAGAAGGATGTGGAGCGAGGGCAGGTGATAGCGGCGGTGGGGAGCATAACGCCGCACACGCACTTCAAGGCGCAGGCGTACATATTGACGAAGGAAGAAGGTGGGAGGCACACGCCGTTTTTCAACGGGTATCGACCGCAGTTTTATTTCCGAACGACGGACGTAACGGGAGTAGCGGAGTTGCCGGAAGGGACGGAGATGGTGATGCCTGGAGACAACGTGAACCTGACCATCAAGCTGATCACGCCGATAGCGATGGAAAAAGGGTTGCGGTTTGCGATTCGAGAAGGCGGCCGGACGGTGGGTGCCGGTACGATTTCCGAGATTCTGGAGTAGGTACGATTTCCGAGATTCTGGAGTAATCAGAACAACCATGTTGAATGAAAAGATCAGAATCAGACTGAAAGCATACGACTACAGGGTGTTGGATCAATCGACATCCGAGATCGTTGATATAGCCAAGCGTACGGGTTCCCGAGTTTCAGGCCCGATTCCCCTGCCCACGGTCAAGAACAAATTTTGCGTTCTTCGTTCTCCCCATGTGGATAAAAAATCCCGGGAGCAGTTTGAGATCCGGACGCACAAACGGTTGGTAGATATTCTGGAGCCTACACCACAGACGGTGGATGCTTTGATGAAGCTGGATTTGCCAGCGGCGATAGATGTCGAGATCAAAGCTTTTGGTACCGAGCACAAATAAAATATAAGTCTCCCTGCCCGGTTTTTCGTTCTAGGTTTTGAACGGGAAACGGGAAACGGGAAACGGGAAACCTCCTATGGTTGATGGACTGATTGGAATTAAGGTTGGAATGACGCAGGTCTTTGACGAAAGCGGTATCGTTGTTCCTGTGACGGTTATAAAAGCGGGTCCCTGCGTTGTTGTTCAAAATAAAACGAAGGATCGTGACGGTTATGAAGCGGTCCAGCTCGGCCTTGTGGAATTTATCCGTCCATCACGTGTGAACAAACCGAGAAGCGGGCATTTTAATAAAGCGGGTGTACCTCCATGCCGCGTTCTGCAGGAATTCAGTTACCGGGGGGATGAGGAGTTACCGAAAGTCGGAGAACAGATACTGGTAGGTCAGGTTTTCCGGGAGGATGACCGGGTCGATGTTTTGGGAACAAGCAAGGGACGGGGATTTGCCGGTGTTATGAAGCGGCATAATTTCTCCGGTGGAAGGGCTACCCACGGCTCCATGTTCCATCGTGCCCCCGGATCAATTGGAGCTTCCGCATTTCCCAGTCGAGTCTACCCCGGGATGCGCGGCGCAGGGCATATGGGTGATGCAAACGTAACGGTCCGGAAGCTGCAGGTAGTGCGTATACAGGAGCAGGAAAATCTCCTGCTGGTCAAGGGCGCTGTTCCCGGCCGAAATGGCGGCTATGTAATGATTAAGAAGGCTTAAAGGATATTGAGAAACGATATAAAGATGACAGACGGGAATATGCATTCGTCATCTGCCGGTCGCTGCTTCCAGTCTGTGATTCGCAATGCGTGAGGTTCTGTAATGGCGGAGATTGAGGTAAAAAATCTTGCTAATGAAGTGGTCGGCAAGTTGGAACTGTCCGATGCCGTATTCAAGGCTGAGTTCAACCAGCCACTCATTTGGGAAGCCGTAAAACACTACAACGACTCGCTTCGGGCAGGAACGGCCTCAACCAAAGGTAGAGGCGAGGTTCGTGGAAGCGGGAAAAAATTATGGCGCCAGAAGGGGACGGGGCGTGCGCGTATCGGCAGTGTACGGAGTCCTGTATGGCGGCATGGCGGTACGGTCCATGGTCCCAAGCCGAGAGACTATTCCTATCGGTTCCCTCGTAAAAAGCTGCGCGGAGCCTTGCGTTCGGCACTTTCTGCCAAAATGAACGAGAACGCCTTGACGGTTGTGGATGCGATTAAGATCGACAGCCCCAAAACAAAGGAATTCAATAAACTGCTTACGGGTATGGGATTCACCGGAAAAGTGCTTATTGTCGATTCCTATGAGAACAAGAATCTGGATCTTTCCTTGCGGAACTTGCCCAAGGTGAAGCTTGTTGCGGGCACCGGCGTAAATATTTTCGACGTGGTAAACAGTCATACGCTGCTTTTTTCCAAGGAATCCATCCTCCAGTTGCAGGAGGTACTAAGCCGATGAACCGAAGAGAATATGTATTAAAACTTCCCGTGATCACGGAAAAAAGCACCTATATCAAGGACACACAGCATACGGTTACATTCAAGGTTCTGCGCGATGCAAATAAGATTGAGATAAAGGATGCTGTTGAGAAGATTTTCAAGGTGAAAGTTAAAAGCGTACGGACTGCGAACTTTCATGGCAAGAAACGGCGCCAGGGCCGCTATGAAGGCCGGAGGCCCGATTGGAAAAAGGCATACGTTACCCTCAAAGAGGGCGAGAAGATGATCGAATTTTCTGAGACAGCGTAAAAGTAGGAGCTGGGTAAAATCATGTCCTCCATTAAGACTTACAATCCGACGTCACCGGCGATGCGGTTCAGGACTACCCTGAATAAAGAAGAGCTGTCGAAAGACGGTCCTCTTAAGAAATTAACCCGATCCAAAACAAAGATTTCGGGACGAAATAATAAAGGAAGGATAACTATCCGGCACCGCGGCGGCGGGCATAAAAAGTTGTATAGAATTATTGATTTCCGCCGCGACAAAAAGGATATCCCGGCAAAGGTGGTTTCTCTCGAGTACGATCCCAACCGCACCGCGAGGATCGCCCTGTTGGCTTATGCCGACGGAGAAAAACGCTATATCCTTGCGCCCAATGGACTTGCCGTTGGATCCGGTGTCGTAGCCGGAGAGAATGTGGATATTTTAGTCGGAAATGCGTTGCCCCTGAAGAATATTCCCCTGGGTACGATGATTCACAATATTGAACTCAGAAAGGGTAAAGGCGGGCAAATGGCGCGTTCAGCAGGAACAGCGGCACAGTTGCTGGCGAAGGAGTCCGGATATGCGCAGATAAAAATGCCTTCGGGCGAAACGCGGATGGTGCATCTTGAGTGTTACGCAACCATCGGACAGGTCGGCAACCTGAATTCCGAGAATGTGTCGCTCGGAAAAGCGGGACGCACACGATGGCTGGGCAAGAGGCCGACAGTTCGGGGCGTTGCCATGAACCCGATCGATCATCCTCATGGAGGCGGCGAGGGTAGAACTTCCGGCGGAAGGCACCCTGTCAGTCCCTGGGGAGTGCCGACAAAAGGATATAAAACCCGGAATAATAAACGTACTCAGCGCTTTATCATCAAGCGCCGCGGGAAGTAGGGAACAGCATGACACGATCAGTCAAAAAAGGACCCTTTGTTGATGAGCACTTTCTCAAGAAGGTGAGAGCCGCTTCCAGCAGTGGTTCGC
>JARRLM010000425.1:0-3407 GCA_037386985.1 Acidobacteriota bacterium
CTCCAGTACCCAACCAGCCTGCGTATCATTCGTGTGTTGTGCTCCGGCCGGATCAACCCTAATTTTATCCTAAAGGCATTTGAAACAGGGGCCGACGGCGTTCTGGTGGCCGGGTGACATATGGGAGACTGCCATTACCTGGATGGTAATGTTAAGGCTGAAAGGATGTTTCAGCTGGCAACGGAACTGGTCAGCTTGCTCGGCATTGATGTCAAAAGGATTCGACTGGATTGGGTCTCTTCGGCCGAAGGGATGCGGTTTGCAGAGATCGCGCGAGAATTTACGGAACAGATCAAAATATTGGGGCCGTCTAAATTGAAACAGGCGGCTTAAGGAAGACATAGTTGATTGTCCATGTTTTCGAAAACGGTAATTGTACATATGATGCGCCTCCCCGTTTCACTCCGGCGTCTACGTGTCTGGTCATTTCAATGACTTAGCAGCGGGGGCATTCCTGCCCCCTCCGCGTTCTCCCGCGAAAAGCATGCGGGGCCCCCTCCGCGGCTCCCGCGAAAAGCATGCGGGAGCCGCGGTCTCCCCCACTGCTAAGACAATGAAATGACAATGCCACTTCGCCGATGTCGTTGCACGGAGAGACCCACCATATGCACAATTACCAAAGTCAACGAACGTTGAACCTGTGAGCCTATCCGGCTTTTCAGCCCGGATATATCATTAAACTTTTTTGAAATTGAATGAGAATATATTCGGGAAGTGGTGGAGAATGTGAAATGACGGCCATTGCCGAACTGGTAAATACTACCAAAACTTATTATTGCCTCGATTGCGGGGTGTGCACGGGAAGCTGTCCGGTAGCCGGAGTGTTTCCTGAATTTTCTCCCAGACAGATTATCGAACGGTCGCTCTATGGCCTTGAAGAACTTTCTGACACAACGCTCTGGGACTGTTTGACCTGCGCCCAATGCAGCGTGCGATGTCCGGCAGAGATAAATTTTCCCGAGTTTATCCGCAGGATGCGAGATGAAGCCCGAACCATCGGTTTTGACGGTGTCCCCGCCCACAACGGGATGCTTCAAACCATCATGGCTCTTCAGACAAAAAATGTTCGGCAGAATCGAACATCCTGGATCGAAGGCGGGAAAACAAAAGATAGCGGCGACGTGTTTTATTTTGTGGGGTGCCGTCCCTATTTTGACGTTATTTTTCGGGATATCGAGGCAGGGTCCATTCAGGGGGCTCAACATATACTTAAAATTTTGAACCTGTGCGGAGTGGAACCGGTGGTGAGCAATGATGAACGGTGTTGCGGCCACGATGCCCTCTGGAACGGCAATGTTGAAACATTCAAGCATCTGGCCCGATTGAACCTGGACACCATTAAATCTTCAGGTGCAAAACAGGTGGTTTTCAGCTGTCCCGAAGGGTACCATACGTTTAAATATGTGTACCCTGAATATTTCGGCGACCTTGGTTTTGAACCGATTCATATTCTGGATTTTCTGTCTGACAAATTGAGTCGGGGGGCCATCGAATTCAAAGATTCGGAAAAGAAAATCGTGACCTATCACGATCCGTGCCGCCTGGGAAGACTGGCCGGCATCTACGATGCGCCCCGCAAGTTGATCGAAGCCTTGCCGGGCCTTGATTTTAAGGAAATGATTCGCAGTCGGGAAAACGGCGTCTGCTGTGGAACCAGCGGCTGGATGAACTGTTCCAGCTGTTCCAAAGAAATACAAATGCAGCGTCTTAGGGAAGCCATGGATATTGGAGCAGATACGCTGGTCACCGCCTGCCCCAAATGCCAGATCCATTTCCGGTGCGCCAAAGCCGCGTACCACCTGAATATTGATGTTATGGATCTATACGACCTGGTGGCCGAACAATTGAAACAAACATAAACTGATTCGAAGGTATTTTTAGACAGGATTAATAGGATGTTCAGGATATTTAATATGCCATTTTCATAATGAAAATGGAATTAGAAATTCCGCCGTTAGGCGGAAAATAAGCTTATCCGGTAAATCCGGTAAATCCTGTCAAAAATATATAGTAAGGGGAACGTATGCAAAAAAATGTTTTAGTCATTGGCGGCGGCATCGCCGGCATCCAGGCCTCATTGGACCTTGCCGATATGGGAGTAAAGGTCTACCTGGTAGAAAAGCTTCCCAGTATTGGCGGCAAGATGGCTCAGCTAGACAAGACCTTTCCCACCAACGACTGCGCCATCTGAATCCTGTCGCCCAAGATGCTGGATGTCGGTCGACATCCTAATATTGAGCTTCTGGCCTATAGCGAGGTGGAAGACCTTAAGGGACAGGTCGGAGATTTCACGGTATCTGTTCGAAAAAAAGCCCGGTACGTGGAAGAAAACAGATGCACAGGGTGCGGTTTGTGCAGCGAAAAATGCCCGACCATTGTCTCGGATGCCTTTAACGAAGGACTGGGAACGCGCACGGCGGTCTATGCTTATTTTGCCCAGGGCATTCCTTCTACCCGAACCATCGATCCTGACCATTGCAGACAACTCAATGGCAAAAAATGCGGAATCTGTGCAAAGGTCTGCCAGGCCGAGGCCATTAATTTCGACCAAAAAGACCAGATTTTGGAACTTAACGTCGGCGCTGTTATCCTTGCGGCCGGATATGATGTGTTTGATCCATCCTTGATTCCCGAATATCGATACCGGGAAATTCCAAATGTCGTGACCGCCATCGAATTTGAAAGACTCTTAAGCGCCAGCGGACCCACCGGAGGTCATGTGGATCGTCCATCGGATCTTGCCGTAAAAGCTGAAATCGAGCCTTTGGAAAAGAAAATCAAGACATCGAACCGGACGCTGGAAAAACTTGAAAAGAAATACGACCAGAGCTCTCAGAAATTTTATGCCCGGTATACATCCGGGGAATTCAAAAAAGACGATGACCGAAAGAAATGGGCGGACAAGTACCAGGATCACCTGGACATGGTGGACGCCCTTGAGGCTTTGAAAGAAAAGGTTAAAACATTTGGGCCGGCAAAACGACTGGCTTTTATTCAATGCGTGGGATCACGGGACTTTCGCTTTTATCCTTTTTGTTCCGGCTATTGCTGTATGCATTCCATTAAAGAGGCGATCATTGCCAACGAGCATGAACCGGAAACCACATCCACCATTTTTGGCATGGATATTCGTGCCGTGGGCAAAGGGTTTGAAGAGTATAAAATCCGCGGGGGAAACACCTCGGGTATTACCTATGTTCGTGGGAGAGCGGCTGAGATCAGGGAAGATCCTAACCATAACCCAATTGTGACATATGAAGATACCAGGGAAAGAAAGGTCAAGTCTAAAGATTTTGACATGGTAATTCTGGCAACGGCATGTGCGCCTTCAAAGGGGATGGTTGAACTTTCCAAAATTTTGGGATTCGCACTGGATGACCATGGTTTTGTGAAAAGCGACCCTCTGT
>JARRLM010000426.1:0-3100 GCA_037386985.1 Acidobacteriota bacterium
AGGGAAATTATGAGAATCTTGCGAAAATGTCAAGGTTTGGCGGGTTGGCGTCAGGAACCGTCAGTGATGTCTTTTAACGTCCGGGAGGGTTGATCCGGAATTTCGAAGTATATGGGCAACAACCGGTGGCGCCTCTTTCTCGGTCTTCAGAAACAATTCTTCAACAGTCCGCGGGCTATGAGCAGCTATCTGGGCTAAAACTTTGGATGCAAGAAATCGCACGATTCTATTTTGATCATCGAGACATCTCATAATATCGGGGAGGATGCTCTGAAGGCGGGAGAGAAATAGGGTGCTTAACACCCCGAGGGTATATACAAGATTCCATCGAACATAGGCGGATTCATCCGTCAATCCCTCCCTCAGCCTGTGCACTGAAGGGATAAGCCGTAAAGGATGCAGAGTTGCAAGTTGGGCCAGCGTGGCGGCAGCGCGATCGCGGAGGCATCTATCGCTGTCTTGAAGCAACAGCAACAACTCTTCCAATCTATGAGGAGAATCCGAAACGGTCTTTACCGCGTCCGACGCCATAAGGTTGGAAAGCGGTATGAATCTTTTCTTTCGTTTACGCATGTTTCCGGGATGGGCGCCAAGGTCAGTCATGCTTTTCATTCACTAGTCTTTCTTCAGCACGGCAAGATAGTCACGGTATCTGGAACGAACCGAAATGAAATCATGGTGTTCGATTCTGAGTTCGTCCGCTATCTGGCTTATTTCGTTGTCCTCTATCGTGGATATCCCTTTGTGGGATGCCGCAACTGCAAAGAGGCAATCCAACAAAGCCAAACGTTGCTGTTGAGTTGAAAGATCTTTAAATTCTCGGGCAACCAGGTAGTTTTCGGTCCCGCCAAACAGTAAATTTTGAGTTTTTGCCATCTGAATGACAATAACAGCCTGCTCTTCGGACAATCCGCTTTTTTCGGTAACGATCTTTTCCATCGTCTCTGTTTCTTCGGGACTGATATCCGAATCCACACCTGCAGTACGGCTCAATAAATACGCGAAGCAGGCAACATACTTTGCTCTCGAAGGGTCAAACTTATCCAGCTGCTGGGCTATCTTGCGGACGGTGTCGGTCGTTGTGGAAGGATCCCTATTCTTATCCAGGTTCCGCTTCAACAATTGCAGTAGTGACATAGGTAGAATCATGACACAGTACTTGATTGGATCCAACCGAAGATTCTGATTAAGAATGCAACTCTCACAGGCCTTTCCGGTACGGATATATTTCTTTATTTCCATATTAATGCAATAATTCCCCTGATCCCGCATTCCCGGAAGAATGCCATTGCGGATGGATCGGGGGGTATCAGCCTGCTCCATAAGCCTCATGGATGGATTCCAGGTGCGCGGATTATGGAAGCACAAATACAGCGTTGATTCAAGCAGTTGATGTTTAAATTCATTTGAGAAAGCACATCGTATGGATTCCGAAAATCCCATCAAAGATCACAAGGCAGAGGAAACCACCGGTGGAGGAGGTCAGAAATCGGAACAGCCGGCTGCAGCCTCTGAGAACACGGATAGGGTCGTGCAGATACGCGGGGGAAGTCTTCGGGCAGTGGAAAACATGGAGGCAAGTCTTGCTGTCCCCACGGCAACCTCGTACCGAACAATTCCCGTAAAACTGCTGGAAGAAAATCGCAGGATTATCAATGAATATCTCAATGCGGACGGCAGGAACCGCATCTCCTTTACCCACCTGATTGCCTGGGCAATTATATGCTCCTTGAAAAGTCACCCGGCCATAAACGCATCCTTCGATCTGAGAAATGGTACGCCCTATCGTCGTTACAAAGACGCCATTAATTTGGGAATTGCCGTTGACAGATCGCGCAAAGACGGAACGCGATCATTGCTTGTTCCGAATATTAAAAATGTTGGGATACTCAATTTCCGTGAATTCCTGAGGGAGTATAACAAGGTCCTGGATCGTATTCGTAAAGGAAGTGTTGCTCCTTCGGATTTTCAGGATACAACAATCAGCCTGACGAATCCCGGTACTGTAGGAACCTTTTCTTCAGTACCGCGACTGGTCCAGGGACAGGGAGCCGTCATTGCAACCGGCAGCATAGGCTATCCTTCAGAATACCATGCATGGTCTTCACAGGCATTATCAAGCCTCGGATTGAGTAAGGTGATGATCATCAGTTGTACGTATGACCATCGGGTTATTCAGGGTGCCGAATCCGGTGAATTTCTCGGACGTATCAAGGAATTGCTTTTAGGGCAGGATTCCTTTTATAAAAATATTTTTGAAGATCTTCAGCTTCCCGCAACGCCTATCCAGTGGTCTCATGACCACCATCCTTCCATGCTTGGTTCTGAAGAAATGCGTGACGATCTTGACAAACAGGCTGGAGTTTTACGCTTGATCAATCGTTACAGGGTACGGGGTCACATAATTGCGGATTTAGATCCTCTCGGGAATACTCTCCTGTATCACCCTGAACTCGATCCCGCCACTTTTGGCCTAACAATGTGGGACTTCGATCGAGAGTTTGCTACTGGCGGTTTGGGAGGACTTCACCGTGGAACTCTGAGACAGATACTTGCTATTCTTCGGGCAGCCTACTGCAAAAAAATCGGCTTGGAATTTCGGCACATCCAGGAGACGGATGAAAAAACATGGATCCAGGAACATATAGAGCCGGAAATTGCCAGGCGCTCGTTAAACCAGGCTATACGCATGAGAATCCTCCGGAATCTGGCATGCGCGGAGCTGTTTGAAAAGTTCCTTCATTTAAAGTTCATCGGACATAAAAGATTCAGCCTTGAAGGAGCTGAAACGGTCATTCCGGTCCTCTCCACGATTCTGTCCGAACTTGCCGATATCCAGGTTAAGGAAGCCGTTCTGGGAATGGCTCATCGGGGACGTGTGAACGTGCTTGCCAATATTCTGGGGACGCCTGTAGAGAAAATTCTTTCTGAGTTTGAAGAAAATTTCGATCCGTACGCGACACAGGGTTCTGGTGATGTGAAATATCATCTGGGATCTTCGGGATGGTTCCGCTCCCCCACCGGCAATGAAATTTTCGTCTCGCTTGCTCCGAATCCCAGCCACCTGGAATGGATAAACCCGGTAATTGAAGGCATCGTC
>JARRLM010000427.1:0-3097 GCA_037386985.1 Acidobacteriota bacterium
AGGTGAGGCCCTGCGAGACCTTCAGAAGGGCATAAATCTTGGAATGCCGCTCAGCAGACCGATGACAGGTATTGCAGGGCCTCACCTACCTGACGGCGGATTGACACGGACTGTTCCCTTATAAACTCCAATGCTCTTAAATGGAAGTTAATCGGTTTCACATTTGCATTATGTCCCAGATCCGAGACATAGGCAAGTAGATTGATTGTTGTTTTTGTAGAATCTCTCTGGGGTAACTACCGTGGCTGAAAAAGATGAGAATCCTGGACACCCATATTTGTAAATATTTTCTTGAAACAGTCCGTGCCATCCCCATCTCTGGGTCACTTCCAAGGTATGCGCCCGGCCGGGTGCCCAAGAAAAAGGGGCGAGCACGATCTTATCCGCCGACTTGTCCACCATAGCCGAAGGCGAAGGTGGAAGCCCATAGGGCGGAGACGGAAGGTTCGCCCCTAACCCGCATTTCTCACAAGGCTTCTACTGCGGCGCCGTAAACGAACGCGTCTGCTTCGTTACGCTCCCTCGGACTCCTCGACGTACTTAAAGTACGCCTCCGGGGTCCTCGGTCGCAAGCCTTGCATCCACATCCGTTTACGATGCCTCGCTACGAACCCCTGTGAGAAATGTGGGCTAAGGAAAATGTTTCAACTTATTGATATTGGTCAGCTGATCGATACGATACCGCTCGTACTGAAATGAACGTGTACCTAATGCAAAAGGGGCGAACGCATAGTCCACCCCCTTCACTACAACTTTCAACTTCAAACTCAAAACTTCAAACTGTTTTTATCTCCAGTCGTCAATATTGACGGACTGGCCGGGCCTCAAGCCGCCGATCATCCAGTAGTTGTTATTGGACGCTCCGGTAACGACGAGGGTTACGCCGCCGCCGCCAAAACCGCCAAAGCCGCCGCCACGTCCGCCACGTCCGCCACGTCCGCCAGCTCCAGCAGCTCCACGCGCCCCACCGCCACGCGCTCCAGCTGTAGCCCCGGCAGGAGGACCTCCGGCTGCGCCTTCCGCCGGCTGCGAGATCCATTCGTTAAGTTTCGCCACACTGTCGAATCCGGCATCCCTGACGAAATCGGCAATGGGAGGACTCAGGACTACAAAAGTCCCGAATAAGCCGGGATTTTGCTGTTCGTGGATGTCCTTGATAATCTGGGGATAATCCATGTCGGGTCCCCAACGGTTGACTCTCCAGTTCGCGGCGGAAAGAATGCCCCATCCGCTGATCAGGGTCGCAATATTCTCGCCCTTCTGGAATCCGCGCGTCACTGAGAATGGTTCGAACGGAGAATCCTCTTCATTTTCGGCGATGATGAGGGCGAGCGCGTTCTGGGCGTTTCCTACCGTACCCATGTAGGTCGTCCCGACCTTCCCGCAGTTTCCTCCATTGATGGACAGCAGGTTCCAGGCTCTGCCGATAGCCGTGTTGGCATGTGCATAGGGTCCGACAGCGCCAACATCGTAATTGAGCCCGATCTCGTCACGGATGTTGCCGTTGATCACGGCGCCGGCCGAGAAGCCGTTGTCGGAAACGTTCAGGGCTGGCGAGCCTGTCGAGCCAAGCGCCAGAATGACAGGGAAATATTCCGGTTTGGCGCCCGCCATGACCGCATTGATGGCCGCAACCTTTACCGTATAGGTCCAGGTCTCACCCGCTTCGGATCCGGGATTCATTCTTCCGAGCTGTTCGTCGGGCTCGTGGCTGGTCTCTTTCAGCATCTCTGCGACTTTTTCTTCCGTCGGCAGGATCACGGGCATAAAGTCGGTGTATCTCTTTTCCAGGAACAATTTCTGGAGTTCATCCTGAGTGCCGGTATACGTAGCCGGCCCTATATCCCGCTTTAATTCACCTGTTCTAGCCTCTTCGGCGGTCAGGGGTTTGGTGAGTTTTTCCACCAGCTCCTGCATCACCGGTCTTCCCGTGATCGGATTGTTGCCTTCAACAATCATCTTCTTGAGCTGCTCTTCCGTCTTGGCCCAGACCGGACCGCGGAAATACTGGATTCGGAGGCCGGGCATACCGTCGTTAAAGGAAACCTCAGCTTCCTGTTCTGCAAAATCAGACAGGATAAGAGGTATTGAGGGCTTATTTATTGTGGATTCGAGACTAATTGCGAGGCGAACCGCCCCTGGCGCACAGACACTTCAATGCCCCAGCCCGATGATCGCGGCGTCCCCTTTCTCGGCAATCTCCGCCCGCACGTTTTCAGGTATGTTGGTCATCCCTCCTCGCGCCATCGCGATGTTGGTATTGGGATAGTTGGCTTTGAACCAATCCGTCATGACAGCCATAAGACGATCGGTTCCGATATAGCCGGTATTTACAAAGTAGATGGTCTTGCCATCCAGCGTGTCCAGGCGCGGAGCCATTTTCTTCGCCTGGATTGGCGGCGGTGTGCCCATTGGATTGAGCACGGTAATTTGTTCCGTGGACGCCGCCTGTGCCTGTTGGTTCATTGATGGGAAGCTGCAAAACAGGGCCAGGCAGATCGCTGTAATGGCAGCTGCTAACATATAACGCTTCATTCCTCAATCCTCCTTATTGAAAACAAATTGCGTAACTAACCCGCATTTTCAACGGATTAAACATATTCGCAAAGTATCCAAGCATTTTATATAAGACGACAGTTTCACTCTAGGCAGTACGCCCGGGTATGTCAAACAAATTCTATGTCCGGAGGCTACTGCCGATATCCAGAAGCGAAAATGCGGCAATGATTTGATCCTTGTCATTCAAGTTTGCCCTCACTCTGCAAGGATTGGAGTTTTTGTTGTGCGGCCGTAAAAAGAGGATTGATTTTTAAAGCCTGTCTGAAGTTGCCGATGGCCTCCTCGGTGCGTCCAAGGGAAGCTAAAATTATGCCCAGTTGATAATAAGCAAGATAATTCTTTGAATCCATTTCAATCGCTTTTTGATAATGGGAAATTGCCTCACTGAAGCGCGCCAGGTCGGCAAGAGCAATGCCGAAGTAAAAATGTGCCGTGGCATCCTCTGGTTCGGTTTTTAATGATTTCTCAAAGTACGGAACAGCTTCCCGACTATTCCCCTTCGATGTGAGAACAACCGCAAGGCTTAACCAGGCTTTGG